>NZ_JAGYWV010000009.1:0-136029 GCF_019279065.1 Psychrobacter sp. BF1 | reverse complement strand
CTGATGCTGATGCTGATGCTGATGCTGATGCTGATGCTGATGCTGATGCTGATGCTGATGCTGATGCTGATGCTGATGCTGATGCTGATGCTGATGCTGATGCTGATGCTGATGCTGATGCTGATGCCGATGCTGATGCTGATGCCGATGCTGATGCTGATGCTGATGCCGATGCTGACGCCGATGCTGATGCTGATGCTGATGCTGATGCCGATGCTGACGCCGATGCTGACGCCGATGCTGACGCCGATGCTGACGCTGATGCCGATGCTGATGCTGATGCTGATGCTGATGCTGATGCTGATGCCGATGCCGATGCCGATGCCGATGCTGACGCTGACGCTGATGCTGACGCTGATGCTGATGCTGACGCTGATGCTGACGCTGACGCTGATGCTGATGCTGATGCCGATGCCGATGCCGATGCTGATGCTGATGCTGATGCTGATGCTGACGCCGATGCTGACGCCGATGCTGATGCTGATGCCGATGCCGATGCCGATGCCGATGCCGATGCTGATGCTGATGCTGATGCCGATGCTGATGCCGATGCTGATGCTGATGCTGATGCTGATTGTGACGCTGTGGACGACTTTGCGACAGCTGAGATCCATGTATCGCCAGCACATGTTGGCTCAGTGCACGACTCAGATAGTCAGTTTTCAATTTTAGGTTTAGGCGCACTCACCTTGTTGAGCTTTGGTAGCAATCCAGTTGCAAACTTTTCTATAGCGGATGGACTAACTGGTGATGCTACAATCACTGTCAGTAACAGTAGCTTATTTGGTGTTTTCAATAGTGCTAAAGCCGTTGTTCAGCAGTTAAATGAAGATACTGGAAGGTACGAAACTATCGACCGTTTAGGTGATGGTGGGCTTATTACTCTTATTGGGATTGGTAGTGGAAAAGCTGAAGTTGAGCTTCCTGATCTTGATGCAGGTCATTATCGGGTCATAGGTGGATCAGGTGGCGTCAGAGTATTTGGCACCACAAAGGTCAAAGCAGAAGTTGATCTCTTCGACCCATCTACGCCTGGTGAGGTCAGTGCAGCATCAATCCATGGCAATGTCATCGATGAAAATGACGTTGTAACAGATTCGACAGTGATTACCGATGTTAACGGTGAAACGATTATTGCTGTTAGCACTATCGAAGGTGACTATGGCACTTTAGTCATAAACCCTAATGGGGCTTATAGTTACATGCCTAATGAAGATATTAACGTAATTGGTCAAACGGATCATTTTGAATATACGATTGCTGACGCTAATGGTAAGACTGATTCTGCAACACTAACGATTGATATTATTAGTGAATTCCCAGCTCCAGTTGTTGCACAAACAAGCTTCTATGATAATTTAGAAATGGCTAATGATATGGCCTCTGATGATTTGGAAGATACGAGGGCTATAGAAGAGTCAAGCACCTTAAATTTTGATATGTTAGCTACCTTTGATGACAGTTCGAATAGCTTTATCATGGATAGCATGGACCATCACATTGTTCTAAACGATCTCATAGACATTGTTGGTAACCATACTCAATATGTCGACATCAAAACGGATGATCATGGCAACACAACGTTAGCATTTACTGGGCAAGAAGTTGAGCAAACGCCTGTGCCAATTGTTCATAATACTAACGAAGAAGCAATAATTACTGGTATTTATCATACTGCTCCAGTCGGTACTGATATTGCTAGTAACATAGCAGACTGGGATAATCTAGCCAACATAGCTAATACACCCTATATTGGTTAATATCTTGTCTACTAAATCTCTAATTTAAAAAAGCGCCTTCATAATGAAGGCGCTTTTTTATGGTTCAAAAATTTAGATCAAATCTTAGAAATTAATATAAATCTATTGGTTAAAATAGCTTATATTGATATAAAGATACTAGTCAAATTAATAGTGCTAAAACACTTGGATTATATTAATAAATATTTAGTCATCTTAATTTATCTAGATAAGTATGAACTAACTTTAAAATTTTAACAGATTTTTTTCATAACTAATTTAAGGTAATAATTTAGAATATATTAAATTTATTTATTAGGTATTCAATATAAAAAAATCAATTATATTAATATGTTAAGTTCTAATAATGGCTTCCTAAATACGATTATTATTCATGATTATTAAAAATAGTATTTCTAAGAATAGAATCTATTAATTATCTATATTATATATTTTACTTTAAATTTTTATGACTGTATTATGATTTTGATTTAACTACCTATAAGTGGATTATCTCATTATATGTATTATTTATTTAGGTTTTTAATTAATTTTTTTATTGTATTCTGTATTAATTTTTAGTAAGGTTTAGAACATGAAACTAAATATTAACGAAAACGGATATATAGGGTTTCCTGTTGAAATATAATATAACAAGCCTATCGAAGCGAAAACATTCATCTTGCATTTTGCTATTACTCAAAAGCATGATGTTGCTACTAGTAGGTCTATATTTAACAGTTTCGACCCAAGCCGTAGTAAATGACATCCAAATTAATAGTTTGATTGGACAAGCTATTCAGACACATCCGTTAGTAGGGTCAGCTCGTGCCAGTCAGCAAGCAACAACTGAGGGTATTACTGCTGCTAAGTTAAATTTGCTACCTACACCTAGTGTTTCTTCTGGTTATGACAATGAAAGTGATTTTATATCGCAAATTACCCTACGTCAGGCCTTGTGGACAGGAGGTGAGTTGACTGCCAATGTCAATCAAGCAATATTCGATGATAAAGCGGCAGTTGAGAATATCTACGAGCAGCAAAACACAGTCGCCAAAATAGCTATTGGAGCATGGAAAGACTATATTCAGGCGCTTGCACAGCAGAATATTCATTCAGAAACCCTCAACCAGCTCAGCGGATTTGATGCATCAATGCAACGCCGTGTCAATCAAGGAGTGTCAGCACGTATTGAATTAGATTTGGTAACTAACCGTATCTTGCAAGAGCAAACAGCCTATCAGGCAGCTGTAGAACAGCAACGTATAGCGGTCGCTAGACTTGAGCAAATTATTGGAGAAAGGCTAGCGGAAAATATTGATAACACTTTACCTGATATCAAGTTTTTGGTTAATCAAGCCAAGCAGCAATCGATTAACTTTGAAAAAATGGCATTTGATCTAACCAGTTTCTACAATCCAATCGTTATTAAACAACATTTTCAGGTTGAGTCAGCTAAGCAAAATGTAAAAGCCCGACAGGCAGCTAAATATCCAAGCATTTATGCGCAATATGAACATACTTATTATCATCAAGATAATAGCAATGAGGGTCAGTTCTCTTTAGGACTGAGCTATGATCCAGGCGCTGGATTTTCTAATTTAGCATTAGCACGTGCTTCGCAAGCTGAGGTTGATAGCTTAATACAAAACCAAGAGGCGGCGCGACGCAATGTAATTGAAGATATACAAGTACAGTATCAGCAGTTCATTAGTGCTCGTGATCGTGAGACCTCGTTAGTGGCGGCTGTAGCTGGGGCTCAAATCGTAGTTAGCTCTTATCAGCGTCAGTTTATAGCTGGTCGCAAGTCTTGGCTTGAGGTACTTAATGCCGTTCGTGAACACAGTGACTATCAAGTGCAATTGGTACAAACACGTACTACGTTATTAGCGTCTTTTTATAATCTACAAGTCGATTTTGGCGTGATGCAATGGCAAGACTTTAATGTCAATCGTCAACCAGTGCGGTTGTTCAATTCGTTAGATCCAGTAAGAGAGTGGTTAAACAGCCAAGATCAAAATATCGATAAAACAGACTTTCAAACCATTCAAAGTCGAAGATTTCCCAGTCTGCCGCTTGGCTATAAGCCAAAGTTACAGGACAGTTATAGGGACGTTAAGTTACCAGCTGCTGCAGAGTATAAGCTAGGTAATGATGAGCTTCTGATAGTTGATGATAATTATAATATTACGCCCATATTTGAGTAACGCAATGCAACAAAGGGTCGATAGCGCAAAATCATAAAGCCAAAATAAAAAGTAAGCAGTCAATAAAAGATAGCTAAAAAGACACCTATAGCGAATTTTGATTATTCTTAGATAATTAATAAGTGATTCTTATGAGCGAAAATTTATCGTCTACACCTATATTAGTATCAGCATCCTCATCTATAACTAATGCTATAGATCTCAAGAAGCACCAGCAAGATAGGGGCTGTGAGATGATACAGACTTTGACCGATGCATTGAGATATTTACTTAGCCAACAAGGATACCCTATAGACAATATCCGTCTGCATGACATGGTGGAGCGTCATAGCGATATGTCAGCTAAGCCAAGCAAAAACGTTCACCAATTGGGCAGGGTTATTGCTGTACTAAATGGCATTGGTATAGACGATATACCTAAAATATTAGCGCAACCAGATGCAGCATTTTTACCATTATTGGCTTATAGAAGTGATATCGGCTGGGGCATCATCAATAATCAAACACCGCAAGGAACTTGGAACTTTCGCCAAGAAAACAGCCAGACATTGAGCAGTATTGATGATTTAGAGCTAATATTACGGATTCGTTTAACTGATGAGCACATAAAGCAGCGCAAGTCCTCATTTAACGACTTACTCAAGTCAGATTTAGGTAACTATAAAGGTATTTTCGCCGAAGCTATTGTGGCCAGCTTTTTAATAAATATGCTAGCACTCGCTGTGTCGTTGTTTTCTATGCAAGTTTACGATCGGGTCATACCAACGCGTAGTGAATACACGCTTATTATATTAGCGAGTGGAGTGTTGCTAATAATTATGTTCGAAGCTTTTATGAAGTTTGCGCGTGCTCGAATAATGGATAAGGTGGCTATCGGTTTAGATCAATATTTATCTCGAGAAGTATTTGAACGGTTATTAAAAGTGCGAATTGATCAACTGCCAGGTTCGGTGGGCTCTATGGCCGCACAATTGCGCGGCTATGAGCAAGTGCGTAGTTTTTTCACCGCTAGTACTTTATTTGGTCTCGTTGATTTACCGATGACTATTATTTTTGTTACTTTAATAGCGTTTATTGGTTCACCTTTAGTAGCGGTAGTCCCAGTCATCGCTGCTGTGTTAGCTATTACTATGGGTCTATTGGCTCGTAAACGCATAGACATGATCGCTGCTGAAGGGGCTTCTGCTTCTTACTATAAAACGGGGTTGTTAGTAGAGACAGTAGAAGGGGTTGAGACTATTAAAGCTGGGGCAGGGAGCTGGAAATTCTTATCGCGTTGGCTTGATGTTATGAGCATTACTATAAAAAATGATTTGGATATGAAGCATGCTAATGACAATCTCAGTTATTTTACTCAAATGCTACAGCAGGTGAGCTATGTGAGTATTGTGATTGTAGGTTCTTTCGTAGTCATACGAGGGGATATGACTATGGGTGGCCTTATTGCCTGCTCAATTCTAGGGGGCAGAGTACTAGCCCCAGTTATGGCATTACCTGGTCTGCTGGTGCAATATGCGCATGCTAAAGCCGCTAAGGTCAATATTGAAGCGCTGTTTGAACTAGAACAAGACAATCATAATATTACTTATCCTTTATCACCTACTAGTATCAAAGGTAATTATCTATGTGAAAATTTAGTATTTAATTACCAAGATAATGATAGATCAGCTATCAATGTGCAGAAGCTATCGATTCGACCAGGCGAGCGTATTGCTATTTTAGGTCCTATTGGCTCTGGAAAGTCTACCTTGTTAAAAGTGCTATCAGGTCTCTATGCGCCTACTGAAGGACGAGTTTTATTGGATGGTTTAGATATCCAACAGATTAGCCGAGAAACTTTAAGTGAGCGTCTAGGTTACTTACAGCAAGATCATCGGCTATTTCAAGGAACCTTAAGAGAGAATCTATTGATTGGTATGCCAGCCCCTAACGATGATGTTCTGCAACAAGTAATAAATAGAACAGGACTGATTAATTTAGTCGCTAGTCACTCAAGCGGGCTTGATCTACCTATTAGTGAAGGGGGTAAAGGATTATCAGGAGGACAAAAGCAATTGGTGGCGTTCACTAGACTATTACTAACTAAACCTGACGTATTCTTGTTAGATGAGCCTACCGCTTCAATGGACAATAAACAAGAGCAGCGCTGTCTACAAGTGCTCAAGCAACAGCTAATAGAAGGTCAAACTTTAATAGTGGCAACCCATAAGTCCGTGCTATTAGAATTGGTTGATAGACTAATTATTATGGACAATCAACGCATCATTATCGATGGTCCAAAACAGGTCGTACTTGATGCACTTAGAAGACAAGACAAGGTACCTAATAAACCTAAGCAACCGAGTGAGATACAGAATGTAGCAAAGCCTGTGATAGCCAAAAACTCTATAGACCAACAAGGGAAATAATTATGGCAGAATATAAATATACACCCACTACACCCAAAGTTGGTCGCTCAAGATTGAGTATTTGGATTGGCGTTATCGGTATTATAGCGTTACTTGTATGGGCATCATTCGCCAAGATTGATCAAGTGACTCGGGCCAAAGCGACGGTGATAGCTAGTGCTCGTACTCAAGAGATTCAGGCATCAGAGGGCGGTGTTTTGACTCAACTGGCTGTAGTAGAAGGTCAGGAGGTTAAAGAAGGTCAGCTATTGGTAGTTTTAGAAGAGGAACGTGCTCAAGCTGCTGTAGATAATTCAGCTTCTAAGATGGCGGCATTAAAAGCCAGATTGTCACGCTTAAATGCTGAGATATTTGAGAGGTCTTTAGTATTTCCTGACGATATAAAAGGCTATTCTGACTATATCCAGAACCAAACGGCACTATATAATCGACGACGTCAGGCCATCAATGAAGAGGTTTCATCTCTAAAAAAAATGCTAGCATTGGCTGATAGAGAGTTAAGTATGAATGAGCCATTATTAGAATATGGCGATGTCAGTCAAGCCGATGTTATTAAGCTAAACCGTCAAGTTGCTGATATTGAAGCTCAGATTAGTAATAAAAAGAATAAGTATTTTGAGGAAGCGCAAGCAGAAATGACTAAGGCACAAGAAGAGCTAGATGTCGAAATAGAACTATTGCGTGATCGAGCACAAGTATTAGCAGAAAAGCGTCTCATGGCACCAACTGCAGGCAAGATAAAAAATATTAACGTAACTACTATTGGTGGAGTGGTCAAACCTGGAGAAATCATTATGCAAATTCTGCCCACTAGTAGTGATTTAATCGTTGAAGCCAAAGTAAGACCTACTGATATTGCTTATGTCAAAGAAGGTCAAGATGCTACTGTAAAGCTTGACTCTTATGATTATTCCATCTTCGGTGCGATGACTGGTAGTGTCAATTACATCAGCCCAGATACTTTGATGGAGCAGACACCTAAAGGAGAAGAACCTTATTATCGAGTATTGATTAGGATCACTGGGGCTGAGTTCAAAAAGGGTAGTGATGAAATCGTCATTAAGCCCGGTATGACGGCATCTGTTGATATCAAGGCAATGGAGCGCACCGTGTTGTCTTACCTAACTAAGCCCATTACTAAGACCTTATCAGAAGGTTTAGGCGAACGCTAAATCACTGATAAAAAGCTAATTTCTAGGTAATAGCTAGCTTAATTTTAATTTTGTTAATAACAAAGTAGTTCATCTGGACATGCGCTGTTGATCGCTTATCAGGCTAGCTATATATTGACTAAGCCGCAGAGATAATATTCATTTATTGCCATATAAGGTATAAATCTGCTATCTTGTATATATGCACAAGTGCATATACTCTGCAATTGCAAACTTACTGTGATGATGGTTAAAGATATATTCGAATAGCTAAGTATATTATCACCCACGGTTTGCTACTGCTCTTCTTCGTTAGTTTGAGGATGCTAAAAATGCGAACAGATATACTAGCTAAGAAGGGTGATATTTATAAAGACCATAATCATAATAATTTAATCAACTATTTGAAAGCTAACCTTGCGGCTATCTATGACAACTGGCTGCAAACTCATCTTAGTCAAATAAGTGATAATGGAAAAATAAAGGATAGAGTTATGGATACTCTACCTAACACTTTTATTCTGTCTGTATCCGATGGTCATAAAAGAGCTAAAACCATCTCGTTTATTATGAAAGATTTATTGACAGTAGAAGGTTTAGAGAACAATGATGGCAGTGCTAAATTTATAACCAATAGCAGTGACAGATTTGCTAATTTTGAAAAAATAATAACTGTAGTTATCGCAAAAATAGAGAAATTATCAGTAAAGTTTACAGGCTCTATTACTTGGCTAAGGCTTGAATGGATTACCCAAGCATCATCTACAACGTGGAAAGAATTTCAGCAGGATCTTAGAAAGTTTAAGAGAAACTATTATCGCTCTGGTATTGCTTTTACAGGAATACGTGAGCCTTGGTTGTTGCTTTCCGAGATGGAGATGAATGCTAATGCTTGTCTGTATATGGGTAACTCAATCTCACATGCTGGCGTAAATACCACTAATTTTAACCGCTACTTTATCGCCCGTCATGGTGTCAGCCAATTGCCTGCTTTCAATGATGATTTAGCCGTGATTAACTTTAATACTGCTGGTATATTTATTGATGGAAAAACTGGAGAATATTACAACCTTGAGACCCAGCCACGTTTCAAAGGTCATCGCACTTTATTGCCCTTATCAGCAAAGACTACTCAGCCTATAATCAAGATGGCTACAGAGTACCTGTCCAAACAAGTCCAGCCATCAGGCCAATATGTTTATGGTCATTTTCCCTGCTTTGGTCGCACGATAGATACTTATAATAGCTTACGTCATGCCAGTAGTACTTATGCGCTGATAGAAGGCTATGAGGCTTGCTGTAAGTTTGACAGGTCAACAGTAGATGATACTAACAACGATGTAAGCGTGTCATCAGCAACGCCTGTAAAACCAAGCTTAAGGCAAATGCAAAGCGACATCGACAAAGCAATGGGCTATTTAATCCATCAGCTGATGCAGACTTATGATGACAAAGCCTATGTTGTTGATACGGGGGGAGAGATTAAACTAGGCGCAAATGCGGTGGCTATCTTAGCACTAGTGAAGTATTTGCAAGTGTTTACGGATACGCCAAAAGCCGATAGCTATCACGCGTTAGCAGAAAAGCTCGCGCTAGGCATTCTGGCGATGCAGCAAGAGGATGGCAGCTTTGTACATGTGCTGCATAGTAAAGACTTAACCCTTAAAGCCAAAAATCGCATCATCTATTATGATGGCGAGGCTGCATTCGCGCTAATGCGTCTGTATGGGTTAACTAAGGATGAGCGCTGGATAAGCTGCGTGACGCGTGCGTTTGACTACTTTATTGCCGCGAAGCACGATCAAGCGCATGATCACTGGCTATCGTACTGCTCAAACGAGCTGGTTATCTACAAACCTGAAAGGAAATACTTTCAGTTCGCAGTCAATAATATTGCAGGCTATACCGATTTTATAAAAAATCGCATTACCACTTTTCCGACCCTGCTTGAGCTATCAATGGCATTTCACAAAATGCTGTTAAAGCTAGACGAGCATCCAGAGTTTCACCAAGTGTTAGCAGGTTTTGATATTCAAGGGTTTTATCAGGCATTGCATGCCCGTGCCAATCATCTACTGAATGGTTTTTTCTTTCCAGAGGTAGCGATGTTTTATAAAGCGCCGCAAACGATTTTGCATGGTTTTTTTATCCGTCACCACTCGTTTAGAGTACGCATAGATGATGTCGAGCATTATCTATCAGGGTTGATCGCTTATCAGCAACTATTAGCAACAACAACTTATCCAAAATTAGCCTGTAAAAATACTCAGGTCCAGTCCATAAAATTAGATAACTCACATTTACAATCCTCTGTGTTAACCGCTGATGCGCTAGTAGTGGCAACTAAAGGAATATGGCTATCAGAACCAGCAGAAAGTTGGTCGGCGACAGGCGTTTGTATTTGGCCGCCTAGCTTTAAGCCTAATCAGGTGATCGTTGCTCGGGGTAAAACTATGGCAGTAGGCTACCTATCAAAAAATACGATCGAATCTTTAGTCACAAAAGGTGCTGCTGCGATTATTACCGATGATCTATTAGCATATAAAGATATGGGCGTTCCTGTACTGCAAGTTTCCAATGTGCGTCAAGCGACTATTGATATAGGTCGTTATACCCGGCAAGCTTTCAACGGTCATATTATTGGTGTTACAGGTAGTGCTGGCAAAACAACTACAGTCAATATGTTAGCGCACACTTTAAACGGCTTTGGTGGTGCCAGTTATACAGAGTCTAGTGCGAATCTACCAGTAGGGATAGCATGGAATTTATCTTGTATGTCTCATTCTATTAACTATTGGGTATTAGAAATGGCGATTGGCTCTATGTCTATCAATACTGACTTGGTGCGGCCTGATATCGCGGTAATTACCAATATTGCACCAGCTCATCTTGATTATCACTATAACGTTGAAAATATTGCCCTAAAAAAATCTCGTATTTTCAAAGGTATGGCACCAGGCTCTTTAGCAGTCGTGTGCCGAGATATTGAGCAATATAATTTGATTGAAGGCCTAGCAAATAGTTGGGGTATTCATATCATCAGCTATGGTCAACATCAGCAAGCTATGATAAAACTGCTCAGCTATGATGAAAAAAATGTGCAAGCGCACATTGCTATTAATGATCAGACTTATGCCCTTAATATGGCAGCACAAGGTCGGCATATGGTATTAAATGCGCTAGCTATCTTAGCCGTAGTCGCCCATTACCAGTTATCTATTGATGAAGCTATTACTAGTTTAGAGACGTTTGCACCTGTCACTGGGCGAGGGGCAATAGTTAAGAAGACTTATAATACTATGCCCATTACCCTTTACGATGAAGCTTATAACGCTAATCCATTATCGATGCGTGCTGCACTCATAGCCTTTGAGCAGTCGTCAATTTCTGCTCAGCATAAAATACTGATTTTAGGTGATATGTTGGAGCTGGGTAATGATAGTCGAAAATATCATCTGGAGTTGGCTACTGTCATTGAAAAAGTGAGTTTTAGAGATTTAATTTTGGTTGGTAAGCACAGCAAAGTATTGGCTGATGAGCTGCAAGAATCGGATATAGAATCTCATTATTTTAAAAATACAAAAGCTCTGGCTAGTCAACTACCTAAGTTTATTAGAGGCAATGATCATGTTTTTATCAAAGCCTCTAATAGTATCGGTTTGAATAAGCTATTTTAGTCTAGTTAGAACTTGATAGTAGTAATAATGACGATATTGCAACTGTGAATGATAATATTCCTAAGGTGACTACTATATTATGCAAAGTATCTATACTAACGCTGCTATATCAGTTGAAAGCTTTACCTTGAATAGTAGCGAGATCAGTAATCAAAGTTTCATAACCTCTATTCGGCCGACAACGACAAAAATGATGGCGTCATTGGCTAAGTTGATGACGGTTATGCTAGCTTGGGATAAAATCAAACAGGATAATCTCGACCCTGCAGTGACTTTGATTGAAATGCCCGTGGACTTATTAAGAGAGAGTAGTGATTACTACAAGTTCTATAAAAAAGGCGAAAAAATCTCTTTATCAACGCTTATCCAATCCACTTTGATCGCCAGTTCTAATGAAGCTGCCTATGCACTAGCTTGTTGGCATTCTGGTAGTGAGAGCTATTTTATACCCCAAATGATTCGTAAATCACATATGCTTGGCCTTACGAACAGCCATTATACTAGCTGTTCAGGTCTTGAGAGAAGTGCTTATACTACTGCCCAAGATATGAGTAAGCTTGCAAAGGTATTTGTCAGCAAGTACACCACATTAGCTTCCTACTGCTCTTTAAAATATTTTGAATTTAATGGTAAAAAAGTTTCTAATACTAATAAACTGCTACTTTCTCATGCCGCTGTCATAGGACTGAAAACAGGTAATCTTGTGGGTATTGGGTCCAATTTAATCAACTGTTGGATCGATGAGGATGTGCACTATATAAGCATTGTGTTGGGCGCTGAAAGTCAAGAGAGTTGCTATGAGCTATCTAAAAGAATTATGCATAATTATGCTTCTTTAACAGCATCTGAAAGTTGATGAGCTATAAAAATATGACAACTTGTTACCACGATATTGATATTGATATCAGGCTAAGCTAGTTATATAGGTGGCAATAATGGTTAATAGCATGATGAGGCTCACTAGAATAAAGATTAAAGCATTTTTTGGTTTTCACCTTATTATATGGGCGAGTACATAATATGAAGACCTTAAGGTTAGTGCTGGTGTTATTAATACTAATCACTACAGTTATTGTTGTAAGACATAATTTTGCTAATGACAATCATAATGGCAAAAATAGTGACTTAGACAAAGATGAGGGTAGGTGTCACGCTATGAAGAAGGCTTATGAACCATTATCTTTTATTGACCAAAAATATAAAGAAAAAGGTGATTTTAAATTTGTAATCGATAGTCAAAAAGTAGCAGAAACTAAAGCGCTTATATCTAATCATCAACTTGTTGATTTACAGCGCCAATTAGTAGCTGCGGATATGCTTTATCAACAAGTACTAGGGTTAACGGCTCCATTGGACAAACCTCGTTATCAGCGAGCTAATTATATTAAAGTTATAATGGCGCTTATAGACGGTAACGGTTTGAGTTACGATGAAGTTACTGCCGATAAAGCCTTAGATACTCTTGACTGTAATATTTCTATGAAGCTTAAAGCCACGTTAAAAGCTACTAATGGAACCCCTGCCCATGAACTGTTCCATATGTATCAAAACAGCTATTTTATGTTTAAGAATAGATGGTTAACAGAAGGCACTGCTCAGTGGTCTGAATCCTTATTAAATAAAGGCTTAGGTAAAAGAATTAGTGCAAGCTTACCGCAGAATTTAGAGGAATTAGAAGCTACTATGCAGTTAAGCTACAATGCAAGTGCAATGTGGACTCGGCTGTTTCAGTTGGTTGACGAAAAAAAAGAGTTTAATATTCCCCGTTCTATAAAAGCCACTGCTTATACTAATGGTGATTCCATCATTAAAGACAATAAAGCCTATGGTACTTCTTTTATAAAAGTACTATTTGAAGAGCTTGAAGCACAGAGTAAACAAGCCTCAAGTGATAATGGTTGGGATACTTATAACTGGAAAGAAAGAGATCAAAAGAGCGCTGCTAGCAATAATGTTTATATCTGGAGAGCGGTTCAAAACGCAGTTAATAAGACCGTACCAGTAGAGCAACAGTCAGAGGAGTTAAAGCATTTTATTAATATTTCTTTATAAGAATAAAGCTGAGCTAGATTGCGGATGATATCAAGGTAAGATCCGATTAGTTAGTATCTTCCAGCAGTCTCACAACTATTTATGAGTATAGCGATGAAAGTATTAGGCTAGGACTATGTTTATGAGCCACTGCCTCTACGAGCAACTGCTTAAATAGAGAGAGTCGAAGGCTATGTTAAAAATACAGTTAGAGCAAATTGATTGTCAAATCAACCTTTACAAAAATATCGTTACTATTATAGGCATTGAATAAATAAATATTACAAAAATTAGCCAACTTGCCACACTAATTTTAGGGCAGCAGAGCATAATTATTGAGTGGCTTGTTAAAAAGGCTAAGATAATTGTTTAACACCGATACAAGGTAAATGACTAACTATTGGCGGAAATAACTAAGCTTTTAGCATTGAGTATTTAATAACCGTTTTTCAATAATTATTATAAGGTATTGTTATGCAAGAATTTAAACATAAGCAGTTTGATGAACTGTTCGATTTGACAGGAAAGACCGCCATTGTTACTGGTGGCGCTAACGGTATCGGTAAAGCTACGGCTTTACGTTTAGCAGAAGCTGGCGCAAACATTGCCATTGCAGATTTAAAGTTAGAGGATGCTCAAGCTGCTATCAAAGATATAGAAAAACTAGGCGTTAAAGGCTTAGCGATAGAATGTAACATTCTAAAAGACGATGACTTAGTGGCTATGGTCGATAAAGTCATGGCAGAATTTGGTAGTATAAACATTCTTATTAATAACGCTGGCGGTGGTGGTGGTGGTCGTGAAAACCCATCTAAAATATCTGTCGATGATATTCGTCGTGACTTTGAGTTAAATGTGTTCAGTGGCTGGCGCTTATGCCAATTATGCGTACCGCATATGAAAAAATCTGGCTATGGTTCTATTGTATTCACAACTTCTATGTCAAGTATCAATAAAGATCCAAGCATGAGTGGTTACGCCAGCTCAAAAGCAGCTGTGAACCATATGGTAGCTAACTTAGCCCATGACTTTGGTCCAGAAGTCCGTATTAATGCTGTCGGACCAGGTGCTACTCGTACTGACGCTTTAAAAACAGTATTAACGCCTGAAATCGAAAAGAAAATGCTAGCACATACACCTATTCAGCGTTTAGGTGAAGCTGATGATATAGCAGGTGCTATGCTGTATTTTGCCTCACCAGTTTCGACTTGGGTGAGTGGTCAGACTATATTTGTTAACGGTGGTGGTGTGCAAACACTCGATCAATAATGGATTGCCGTGTTTGATTCATACAGCTATTCAAGAAAGCTTTAATAGATAATTGGTAAAAAGCGCGGCCTTGTTATTAAACTAATAGCGAGGCCGCGCTTTTTTATTTGTGAGATATTTATGAGATAGTAGCGAAGAGTGTGCTGTTGGTATTTAATCAACTTTTCTAGAAGTTCTGATTGTTAGCCTAAGTGTTTTTAGAAGCTCTATTAGGTAGTAAACTATTAATAACCCACGCTGGACCAATTAATAAAAACTGTAGGTCTTTGAAAAATGAAGGTTTCTGGCCTTCGATTTTGTGACCGACGAACTGTCCAATCCAAGCAATAACAAATACTCCCGCCCAAAGCTTAAATCCTAAAGGCAGGCTGGCCATTACCGCTAAGCAAATAGCAATAAACAACCCCATCGCTAAAAAAAGGGGAGTAGATAGCTGCATATAAAACAATAAAACCAAAGCGCTCAGTACTAGAGTGAACCATACTGATAATGACATGCCCATCCCTAAAATACTGACAAAGATAGCGGGTACGCATAGCCAGTGGATTTTTTTATTAATAAGGTTTTGATGACTTACTGCGTATTCACTAAGCCACTGTTCAAGTGAGCGCTTAGACATCCGGGGTTGGCGAGTACGAGACATACTAACCTCCTTGTTAGTGATAGAGCTATTAATGATCAAGCTAAATGCTGCTATCAGTTATAGCATCATTTAACATAGCTGACTATATTATCTAGTAAAGCGTTACACTGATAAGGTGTTATTTTAATAGTGTTAGGTATAGCAACTATTTATTAAAGACTATTCATTAGAGAGTAAGCATAACCTATACGGTCGTGTAGAGCATGCTTAGGCCCTCTAATTAAATACTCGGTTTTATACTGTTTTCTCTAGGGCGTTTTGCTCGCTACGATACCACTCATAGAGTCCGACAAAAGAGTTTACTTGGTAAACCATGGTTTGAATGGCAAATATATAGTTGCCAGACATTAAGTTTACCGTCAACCAGACGAAGTTAGATAGAATCCATAGCCACCAGTTAAATGAGTAACGCAAGATCATCGCTGCCTGCGCGGTAATGGAGATGATAAAAGCGATAACGTTAATCCAAAAGAATGAAATAAAGCCTAAAAACTTACTATTATCATCTTCTACAACGGCATAGCCATAGCTGGTCAATAGATCATTAACAGTGGGAAATAGCGCTAAACCAATAATCATAAAGCTACCAGTAATTAGCCACACCCATTTATTAGCTGATTTAGGAATCATATCACCATCAGCATCAGTGTTTTTCGTCCAGTAGAAAAGTCCGTATAAATGAGTGAAGAAGTTAAATAGTGGTGCTAGCATTAAGCCAACAGACCCTGCTGTCGCTTGTACTACCACTTCGCCAGCGGTTGCGCCCATACCAAAGCCGTTACCCAAGATGTTTTTTCGAAAAGACAGTGATACCACACAGACTAACCCTACGAAAGAGACGCCCAAATAAAACCAATCCAGCGTTTCATGATTAGTAGTCAACCAAAAGCCTGCAGATAATGCTAGCACTCCTGATATAAACCAAGTGACTATCCACTGTAGTGCCCATTTCCCAGTAATATTGTCCAATAGCTGAATGCGCATAATTATCCTCAAAATTTTTGCTTAAAGTTGTACTTAGAATGGTACTCAAAATGGTATTTAGTAGTCGTAATTAGCATTATGTTAAAAGTTATATTTGAATTTGAAATCGTTATTAAGACCTTTATATGTTAGGTCTTTGCTTAACCAAGTGACGACTATATAAGTTGTTATAAGCTGTAAATTATAAGTTATTATAGTTTTTTGCTAAATCGATTTACCGGTTTTGCCATAGATATGCTCATCAATAAAGGCGATTGTCTCTTGATAACGTGCATCATAGTCAGGCTTGTCTATCAGGTGTGGGTCGATATTATGACGATCAAAAATCTCTAATAATCGCTGCTCAAAGCGTCCTCGTGATTCAGTATCTCCTAACGAGCGCATACCGTCAGCGACCCACGGTGTATTATTATCCAACATAATAGTATGGTCTAACTGAAACTCATTAATACAAGCACTGACGAGAGGATGGTTACGACCTTCGTACTCTTCACAGAAAGCTTGAGTAGTGACAAAGTCAGTATCAACGATAGTTACCGGAGCAGTAGCGTTGGCAGTCGCTATCCGTATCGCTTGGGCATGATTTAGGGCGATAGGGCCATAGTCACTATATTGCAGTCCAACCTCACTGCCACCTAAATCCGTACCTACATACAGCCGACCCATCTCTAACGCAAAAGTAGCACCATAATAATTGGCTAGTTTGTGTACTAAGGTGGTTTTACCTGAGCTTTCACCACCTACGATAGCGATAGTCTTAGTATAATTACCACGAGCTTGTGGGTGCAATGCTAACCAATGTGCTACTGGATTACGAGCAATGGCGTAAGAGTCAAACTCTGGCTGCAATGGGGTAGTGGCGACAGGCATCAATAACTGCTCACATAACTCTGGTTGCGCTAGAGGATGATTATCAGCGACGAATAGTACAGTATCCTTTGGCAAGCTCAAAGCGTCCGTTAAGTGTTGCAATTTAGAGTTGCTAGTTGCTATATCAATAATCACATCATCAAAGCGCTCATGTAAAGGTAGGGCAATCTCTTTAGTGGTATGAATATGGATAAAGGGTAGGTTAGCACAGGCCATCTGTAGCCAGCGGGCCTTGTCTTGTAAAGTAATATAAAAGTCTGGGTGTGGGGATGGATGCTTAGTGATGACAATATGCAAGCTTTTGGCTTGTCCTGCTGCTGCCAATATGCTGCGCATCTGTCCTAAATGTAGCGGTTCAAAATGTCCAATCATCAGACCAGTATCGTACATAATAATCCTTAAAAATTTGTTTTAAATGATAGGTTGGTTTTCTTACAAGCAGTTTTGGTTAAACCGTTAGCTTTATCAAAGACAGTAGTAGAGATCACTTTAAGGAGTGACTTATAATTGTTATTTATTGGCGCTATTTATTAATCTCATTCATTAACGTCAATTATGAACATTATTTATTGGTATGGTATAAAGGTTTGTATAGATATACAGGTGAGTTATTGTAAATACTCTTATTATCATGATTAGTGACGGTGAAAATATAAGCTGTTTTATGGTTAATGATGCCTAGTGGATAAAGGGTGTTGTAACCGGTTGAATTAAACCGTATAAAATAGTGGCAACAAAGGCGCAACAACAGGGACTCTGAAACATTTTGAAATAACTATTTAGAATCAGCCACTTACAAGGCATAATGACAGACTATGGCAACTTTAGTTATCATAAATTCACAAAGTACGCCTACATTTTAAACAGATATAGTAGAAATGATTGCTATACTTATTGGCAAGTTAAGTAGAATAATAAGGAGTATAAGATTTGGCCAACTCGTCAAACAAGTTAGTAAAGTTACATCGCTCTAAGAATAATCGCATGTTAGCTGGAGTAATGGGTGGCGTTGCAGAATATGTAGGGTGGTCACCAACTTGGGTACGCTTGTTGTTCGTGATTATATCTTCTTTAAGCGCGGCAGTACCCGGAATCTTAATTTACATTATATTATGGATTATCATGCCTAATGCTAATGCTCAATCGTATGAATAATAAAAGTCTTAATCTCAGTCTACTAGTTTGACCAAGTAATCTTATAGCATCACTAGATGCTAAAAAACAAAAAGCCTGTCTAAACAGGATGACATGACATACCTTTCCTCCTACTCAGATGTTTATTCATCTGGGTATTTTTTTTAATTTTATTTCTACTATCAATTAGCGTATAAGCTTAGCGTCTATAAATTAATTGCTGTAAATATAGATAAAATAGCCATTTTTTAGTAAGGTAGGTGGTTAAACAGATACGCTATCAAATAGACTGCATTACTTATGCACAAATAGGTTTTAGTTTTGTCTAATTTTACTCATTCCACAGTGATTCCTCTATGACTTCCGAAGTTACAAATACCCAAACATTGACCTTTCAAGATTTAATTTTAACTCTACAGAACTATTGGGCCTCAAAGGGCTGTGTAGTATTACAACCTTATGATATGGAAGTGGGCGCGGGTACTTTTCATACCGCAACTTTTTTGCGTTCTTTAGGTCCTGAACGTTGGAATGCCGCTTATGTGCAACCCTCACGTCGACCAACTGATGGCCGCTATGGTGACAACCCTAACCGTTTGCAGCATTATTATCAGTTTCAAGTGGTACTCAAACCTAACCCCCCTAATATGCAAGAGCTGTATTTGGACTCTCTAAGAGCTATAGGAATTAATACTTTAGTTCATGACGTGCGTTTTGTGGAAGATAACTGGGAGTCGCCAACATTAGGAGCGTGGGGTCTAGGTTGGGAGATATGGCTCAATGGTATGGAAGTGACGCAGTTTACTTATTTTCAGCAAGTGGGCGGTATTGAGTGTTTCCCTGTTACGGGTGAGATTACTTATGGTCTTGAGCGTTTGGCTATGTATGTTCAAGGTGTCGATAGTGTTTACGAATTAGTCTGGGCGGATGGTGAGTTCGGCCGTGTCACTTATGGTGATGTGTTTCATCAAAACGAAGTGGAGCAGTCTACTTATAACTTTGAGCATGCTGATGTGCCAAAGATGGCTGAGTTTTTTGATTTTTACGAGCAGCAAGCGGATAAATTGGTCGCTGAAGGGTTACCACTACCTGCTTATGAGATGGTTCTTAAAGCTTCGCATGCTTTTAACTTGCTCGATGCCCGTGGAGCGATTTCGGTCACTGAACGTCAACGTTTTATTCTACGAGTGCGTACTTTGGCACGTAAAGTAGCATTGGGCTATGTGGAAGCAAGAGCAAAGTTAGGCTTTCCATTAGCTGATGAGGCACACCGTCAGGCGGCTTTAGATAAGTATCTACCTAAAGACAAGTCTAACGTAGACAGTACTGATGCTGATGCTAATAAGTTAAACAGTAAAAAAGCTAACCACAATACTAACAATAATAATAAATAGGAGCATCCCATGAGTAGTATTTTGTTTGAACTGGGGTGTGAAGAGCTACCCCCAAAGAGCCTAAAAACCTTGCGTGACGCGCTACAAGCTAGCGTTACTGAGCAATTAAATGAGGCTGATATTAGCTTCGATAGTATCCATTCTTTTGCGGCGCCGCGTCGTTTAGCATTACAGATTCAAGGTATCAGTGACAAGCAGCCAGATCGTAGTGAACAAAAACGTGGCCCAGCGATCAAAGCAGCTTTTGATGCTGAAGGTAACCCTACTCGCGCAGCGCTCGGCTTTGCCAAAGGTCTCGGCATTGAGGCAAGCGAGCTGATTACTATTAACACTGATAAAGGTGATTATATTGGCTATGAGCAAAAAGTCACTGGTCAGGCGGTCACTGAATTATTGCCACAAATATTACAAACGGCATTAGATCAGTTGCCTATAGCTAAACGTATGCGTTCAGGCGCCTCAAGAGAGGAGTTTGTGCGACCAGTACAGTGGGCAGTGCTGATGCAAGATAATCAGGTTATTGAAGCTGTTATTCAAGGTCAGCAAACAGGTACGCAAACACGTGGCCATCGTTTCCATAGTCCTGATTACCATACTATTGACCATGCTGATAACTATGAAGAGTTTTTACAAAGTCTCAAGGTCATCGTTGATTTTGATAAGCGAAAAACGCTGATCAAGAATCAAGTCAAAGCCTTAGCTGATCAAGTTAATGCTAATGCTATCGTCCCACCACAATTATTGGATGAAGTGACGGCGTTGGTGGATTTCCCAATTGCCTTGCGCGCAAGCTTTGAGCCAAGGTTCTTGCAAGTACCGCAAGAAGCGCTGATCTCAACTATGCAAGCGGATCAAAAGTATTTTTGCTTGACTGATAAAGATGGCAAGCTGCAGCCTTATTTTATCTTTATCACTAATATCGAATCCAAAGACCCTAATCAGATTGTACAAGGTAATGAAAAAGTAGTACGTCCACGTTTGGCCGATGCTGAGTTCTTCTTCTTACAAGATCAAAAGCAGCCATTATTTGCGCTAACTGAAAACCTAAAAACCCGAGTGTTTCAAGATAAACTCGGTACTATTTGGCAGAAGTCTGAACGTATTGCTAAGCTAGCTGCTTTTATTGCTACTCTTATGCAACAGCAAGGCATGCAAATTAGTATTAATGAAACGGTGCGTGCGGCCATTTTGTCCAAAGCTGATTTAGCCAGCTCTTTAGTTGGTGAGTACCCTGAATTACAAGGTATTGCTGGCACTTATTATGCCCGTCTTAATGATGAGCCTGAAGCGGTTGCTGCTAGTTTGGAAGAGCAGTATTTACCGAAATTTAGTGGAGATGTATTGCCACAAACCCCTATTGGAATATGTTTGGCCTTAGCCGATCGTTTAGATACCTTAGTAGGTATTTTTGCTATCGACCAAGCGCCTACTGGCTCAAAAGATCCGTTTAGCTTGCGCCGTTCAGCTATTGGTATCTTGCGTATCTTGATCGAAAAGCAACTACCTATTAATTTGGTTGCTCTAGTTGAGCAAGCGGTTAATAACTATACTAGTGGCGAAGACAGCAAAATCGCTAAAATGGGTGATACTCTTACTCAAGTAATGGCGTTTTTGAATTCACGTTATCGGGCGATGTATACTGAACAAGGTGTCAGCGTTGATACTATCCAAGCCGTACAAGCTATTAATCCGCATATGCCACTGGATTTTGATCAGCGTATTCGCGCGGTGCAAGCCTTTAGTGCCTTGCCGCAAGCATCAAAGCTAGCAGACTCTAATAAGCGCGTGGCTAATATTTTGGCTAAGTCTGAATCTGATGTAGCAAGTAGTGTCGATGAGTCATTATTATTAGAGCCTGCGGAGCAAGAGTTATATCGGGCAGTGAGTCAAGCACAGACAGCAGTAGAGCCTTTACTGGCACGAGCAGATTACACTCAGATCTTGCAAACGCTAGCTAGCTTAGATGAGCCATTAACTCAATTCTTTGAAGGGGTAATGGTCAATAGCGAAGAGCTAGCACTTAAAAACAATCGCTTGGCACTGCTAAAGCAAGTTCGGGCGTTGTTCTTGACGGTTGCTGATATTAGTGAGCTGCAGTTATAGCTATAGTGAAGGAATTATTTAACCGTGGCTTACTGGTCAACTGTACGCTGATTAAAGCTTTATATAAATAAAAAACTGGCTCTGCTAATTGATCATTACAGAGCCAGTTTTTTATGGGTTATTATGTCCAGCGGATTACTAAGCACAGTATGAAGCGACTTATTTTTTAGGAGCTGAATCTGTAATAGCTTAGTTTTTAATACTTCTATTTTATTTAACCACTAGGTAAGTAGTGAGTAATTACACAGAGTAGCCATTGTGCTGGCTGCGTCAGTTACAGTAAACTCTAAGTCATAGATCATTAAATATTGTTTAAAGGAGCACTATCGTGTTTGCTATTGTCATCATAATAATTATAGTTTGGATCTGCATGTGGCTGTTCTATAAAGTCATGTACCCACGTGCACCAAAAAGCATGATGCCACAAGAAGGCGACGTAACTGAACCCCGCAATTGCAATTTTTGTGGTCATAGCTTAGCCGAATATCGTGGTGTGCTCGAA
Organism: Psychrobacter sp. BF1; assembly: GCF_019279065.1. NCBI lineage: Bacteria > Pseudomonadati > Pseudomonadota > Gammaproteobacteria > Moraxellales > Moraxellaceae > Psychrobacter > Psychrobacter sp. BF1. Next base: position 113,917 of record NZ_JAGYWV010000009.1, on the reverse strand, counting down.
ACCAAAACTGTGGCATCTAAGTCAGCTGCTAGTGATCTAACAGAAGACAATACCTTATTCTTTTGCAATTATGAACATCAAGCTGATTTTCATGCAGGCAAAAGCTATAAGCCATAAGCTGGTTCTTTATTTTACCTTTATATCAGTTAAGCTCAGCCTCTACTTACGATAGCTGTTATAGAACGATTATAAAATGGACTGCGCATCTTTTATGATTTTGTTTAAAAAGGCTTCGTTTTGATCATTTTGCTGCTGACGACTGATCTCGGCCTTATTATTGTCTTGAATCTTTTCGTATAGGTTTAGGCAAGTTAAAACCAATAAGTCTTCTTGACTCAATTTAGGGGCATCTTTTTTTATATCGGTAGCGAAGTTATTGATGTAATGCACAGCTGAGCGCAATTCTTGTTCTTCATGTACTGGACAAAAGATATTGTAACTGGAGTCAGCAATAAAGATGTTGACCATCTTCATTGGTGCTTCAGCGGGTTTCACCGTCTTTTTAGAGCTATCAGCACCTTTGGCTGCTGATGGTACACTATTAGTACCTGGCGTCTGAATGACTGGCTTAAGCTCTTGATTATCAGGTTTTTTATCAGTAGTTGCTGATTTTTGTTGCGCTGTAGCTTGAGTATTTGAGTTATTATCGGTCATAAAAAATCCTACAAAATATAAAAACAGTTAAAGTATGGTCAGCTAAGTAAACGACAACTGAGCCTAACCGTCTATTTGGTCAATACGAGTCAAACGCTGCAATACCACTTGGGTGCGCTCTGCTGCCAATTGGTTTTTCTCTTGCAAGTCATTATTTTGCTTTTTGATCTCTTCGTTTTGCTGTTGCAGCTCCAAGCTTTGCTGTTTAAGCGTATTGTTATGCTGTTGCAACTGTTCATTGCTTTGTTGCAACTCAGCCAGCTGGTTTTGAATCTTATCTTGTTCTTCCCCTATCATATGATGGGCTTCAGCTAAACTCTGATAACGATTATCCAAGTCAACAAAGCGCTTTTTACCATTGTCACGTTCAGCATAGCTGCTATCTAGTTTGGCTTTGAGGGTTGATAGTTCTTTGGGGTCGATATTTGGCCGCTGTTTGAGGCGATTAAGTTCGCCACTGACAAGTTGATGCTGCTTCTTGATATCGAGTATCATCTTTTCTAAGACTTTTAATTGATCATACATAGTCAGTTTGTATCCTTAACCAGTAGAGTGTGAATGAATTTATGTTTATACGTTTAATAATGCCATAGGTGACCGCATAATATCTATATCAACAAGGTAATTACCCTTATTGTCTTACTTTATATCTCGATTGGTCAGTTGGCTATAATTATTTATAGCTACGCTAATTAATAACTAAATAGCATTAACCAATAACTAGGACATCTTTTATGAATGATAATATCTCAGGCTGGAATACTTGGTCTACTGTATTTGAAGAGTGGACTGATGTGACTATCAGCGAATTGCACGGCTTTATGACTGGCATGATGACTGCCTGTGATGCGCCTGATGAGCAAGTCTGGGCTACTGTGCTTGAGGAATTAAGCTTTTCGCCACTACCAGAGCCTGCGTTGACCTTATTAGCCGAAGAGGCTGAAGATACGGTATTTCAGCTCAAAGATAAAGATGATGCTTATGCTTTTGCGCCATTAGTACCTGATGATGAACATGATTTATACGAGCGAGTAATGGCCTTGAAACAGTGGTCAAATGGCTTTATGACTGGGTTTGGTATTACGGATAGTCATTTAACTAGCGAAGAGAACGAAATGCTCATTGATCTAGCTAAGATCGGTGGTATTCGCCTAGAAGACGATGAAGATTTTGAAGGGGGCGAAGAGTCCTACCTTCATCTTTATGAGTTTGCCCGTATGGTGCCAGTTAGTTTTGCTACTCGTCCACGCAAACCAGTAAAAGATCTGCCGCTGATTGCAGGTTTGGCTATAGATGCTAAAACTACCAAAGAGTTACAAGCAGAGGGCAAGTTGCCAAAGCGTATCCCACCTGTGATCGATATAATGAATAAAAACAATCCATCGTAAGCCTTTTAGCTTTTATGTTTGACTGCCTAGCTTTGACGACTGATCGTTAGTAATTAAAGCCTATTCACGGTTTAGTAACCTCAGTAAGCTATCGGGAGCAAATTGACCTCAATACAATGCTGCAATAAGAGCTAATATGGGGGTTAAGCATTAGAGCGTGTTCGATAGTGATAACTATATAGGGCTGTGTGTGCCGAACTGCTGAACACCGCCTAATGATAAATAAAAATAAGCTGGAGAATAGATCATGACAAAGGATAATGACCAACAACATTTGCAGCGCTGCATTGAGCTAGCAACTGAAGCTTTAGAGGCTGGCGATCAGCCATTTGGTAGTGTGCTAGTCGCCGCTGATGGTACGGTAATGAATGAAGATCGTAACCGTGCTAATAGCGTTGATCCTACTTATCATCCAGAAATTGCAGTAGCTCGTTGGGCGGCGCAAAATATGACTGCAGAGGCACGAGCACAAGCTACAGTCTATACTTCAGGTGAGCATTGCGCTATGTGTTCAGCGGCGCATGCTTGGGCTGGTCTTGGCCGTATTGTCTATATTAGCTCATCTGAACAATTGGGCGAGTGGATGCAGGAGATGGGGGTGGAATCGACTTCACCGATCAACAGCTTAGCTATTCAACAAGTTGCGCCCAATATACCAGTAGAAGGGCCGATCGCCGGATTAGATCAACAAGTAAAAGAGTTGCAACGTCGTGCTCAGCAACAAGCCTAAAAAAGCAAGATTTTAGCCTCATTCGTTGACTTGCTCTTATATTGAATGTACTAATGTACTGAAGGGATATCCAATGGTTGTAACTACTAGCACTACCACTGATTATCAAACTGATCGTCAGCCTAAGCCTACTGAGGCTTACCCTCATAACAGTGTTGATTGGCTGAGCCATTTGATCAGTTTTGATACTGTCAGTCGCTATTCAAATCTAGCGCTCATTAAACAAGTGCAAGCTTACTGTGAGCAGTTGGGTTTGTCAGTAGATTTGACTTTTAATCAGGCGCAAGATAAAGCCAATCTATTCGTTACGGTGGCTGCTGGTGAGCACGCGGATATTAGCACTGGCGGTCTAGTATTATCTGGGCATACTGATGTGGTACCAGTCGATGGGCAGCAATGGACTTCTGATCCGTTCAACGCTACTATTCGTGGCTCACGCCTTTACGGACGTGGCTCTTGCGACATGAAGGGTTTTATCGCTTGTGCACTGAATCTACTACCAGCGGCGGTAAAGCTCTCTAAAGCCGGTAAGCTGCATCGTCCTATCCATTTGGCTTTATCTTTTGATGAGGAAGTAGGCTGTCTAGGAGCGCCATTAATTTTGGCAGATTTGGCGACTCGTGGTATCAAGCCTGATTATTGTATCGTTGGCGAGCCGACTAATATGACTATGGTGGTGGCGCATAAAGGTATTGCGGTGTATCGCTGCCGTGTGCATGGCAAGTCTGCTCATTCGTCACTGACTACTCAAGGGGTCAATTCAATCAGCTACGCTAGTCGCTTAATCGGTTTTGTCGATGATTTGGCAGAAAAATTAAGTCACCGTGATGATAGCGATGCCCTATTTGATGTACCGTATTCCACGCTCTCAGTAGGTACGATTCAAGGAGGTACAGCGACTAATATTGTGCCGAATTTATGTGAATTTACTTTTGATTATCGCAATCTACCGCATATGACTCAAGAGGATATCCTACTACCTATTCAGGCCAAAGTTGCGGAGCTAAACGCGCAGATGCAATTACGTGCCCCTGAGACTGGTATTGAGCTGCTACAAGAAGAAAGTGTGCCAGCGATGACTGACAGCACTAATGATGAGCTACAACAGTTAGTAGCGGCATTGGTTGAGGATAGTAAACGCCATAAAGTTGCCTACGCTACCGAAGGAGGGCAGTTCACTAATGCTGGCATTCCAACTATCATCTGTGGCCCAGGTAGTATTGAGCAGGCTCATAAAGCGGATGAATATGTCGAACTTGCTGAACTTGAGCGCTGTGATGGATTTCTACAGCGTTTGCTTGAGAGTTGTACCAGCGTTTAGCTACTATAAAGTTAATCATCATTTCAAATGAGCTTCAATAGGTATAAAATACACCGTCTTTATGGCGGTGTTTTTTTGATGGTTGTTGTTTAGCGTGGCACGGCGTTTCAGTGTAAGCTTTCTAATAATAGCCTCACTAAGCACAGGCTTTTAATCAATACATTAGGGGTTAGTTGATGTCTTGGCACCTGTTTGCAGTGTTCTTTGCGAGTACGTTTTTTATATCAGCGACCCCCGGTCCTAATATGCTATTGGCGTTTCAGTATGGCATGAACTATGGCGTCAAACGTACCTTATGGACGCTGGCAGGACTGAGTCTGGGACTGTTTATTCTACTGTTATCGACACTGCTTGGACTAGATGTCATTAGTCGTCAATCGCCTTGGTTATTAGAGGTTATCAAAACAGTGGGCGCTGTTTATCTAATCTATTTAGGTATAAGCTCATGGCGTGATACTAGCGACCGTAGCTTGATGGACGACGCCCGCGCAGTGAGTGCAGAGGTAGCTGCTGACTACTTAGATAACGATGAAATGTCGGATAACGCTAATAGGTCTTATAGCCTTCATCAAGCCCCTAAGCCACGATCATTATCTAGCGCTGCGGTCAACACTAGCCCTACTAACTTCACCTTATTCCGTACTGGAGTTTGGGTGTCGTTATCTAATCCAAAAGCTATTTTATTCTTCGCGGCTTTTTTCCCCAAATTTATCAATTTTAGCGCAGCGCTTTTTCCGCAATATATCTTGCTAACTATAGGGCTATTCTTAAGTGAGACTATATGGCAAATAATCTATACTGTCAGTGGTAAAAAACTAGCGGGCTGGCTCGATGTTGGTAACCGTCTAACTTGGTTAAATCGTGCTTGTAGTGTTATTTTTATGTTAATTGCTGGCGCTTTATTAGTGGAAGTCATTAGTAATTTATTAAATTAATATAAAGTATTTTATTAGCTGGCTATGGATTTTTATAACTATTAAAAGAATTTTTCTCTATGAAAAAATGTTATTGTTTATTAATATAATAAATTTTTATTGGAATATTCAAAAAATTATTGACTTTATAATTTAAACCTTTATTATAATTCAATATTATCGATTAGATTTATACTATTCGCTAATAACCTATCTTAATTACCCTGCTATTGTCAGCCTTTGACAGTTAGCCACAACCTATGGAGGAATAACGATGTCCCACCTAAAAGCTAAGATGTTTTTGACGTTTTTAAAGATTGAATGTATTAATGAAATGACAGCAGTGATGACCTCGCAAAGGTTGGGCTAAGTTTTAGACAGCAGTTCTCTGCTAATCTATTGGCTTTATCAACATCTGCCGAGCTAATCACCTCAGACTATATTTAGTGGCTTATACCTTAAGCCTTGCTACACAATGCTTAGTCTGGCGCTGCACGGAAATATCTATTTATATAATACGATTATATCGACAAGTCTGCTTAGCGTTTTGCTAGGTCTTGGATGATACACAGCCGTATTATGGTAAATAAATAATCCTATCGGCTCAGCTTTTCACTTTCATAGCTATGGCTTATAAGCACTAGTACCAGCGATATTTATTAGTAAATATTATCTTGGCTACTACCTGCTATCAATCTTTTATTAAACTTCAAAAACCAAAAAATAGAATATATCTTTATTGAGATTATTTATTTGCTCTCAATAAAGGTAACGGTATTTTATTGTCTAAAATTTAACTTATTAAAAATAATTTTCTTATTTAATTAGGCGGGATAAGTATTACCTAATAATTGATAAAGAATAATTGATAAAAAATAATAAAAGCCTAGCAATAAAGTATCAATGATAATTAAAAGATGGAAAAATTATTAATGAGCATTCAATTAGTATTAAATGAAAGTGGTAAAAATGGGCTGCCGGTGAAGATTTACACTACTGATATAGAGCAAGGTGCCTTACAACAGCTGCGTAACTTAGCACAGTTGGAGTTTGTGCATTCACATATTGCAGTGATGCCTGATGTACATGTGGGTAAAGGGGCAACCGTAGGGAGTGTGATTCCTACTAAATCGGCCATTATTCCAGCGGCAGTCGGGGTCGACATTGGCTGTGGAATGAATGCAGTGCGATTATCACTAACAGCAAGCGATTTACCCGATAGCCTAAAGTCACTACGTTTAGCAGTGGAGCAACAAGTACCGCTTGGTTTTAATATGCATAAGCAAATTCAAGCCAAAATATCGACTCTTGACCCACTGGCAAAACGGCTAAAGCCGATTACTGATAAACATCCGGGGCTGCTTAAAATGCTCAGAGGTTTTGAGCGTACTTGGGCTAAGCAAATAGGGACTTTGGGCGGAGGTAATCACTTTATTGAGTTGTGCTTAGATGAGAATAATGATGTCTGGGTAATGCTACATTCTGGCAGTCGCGGCATTGGTAATTGTATTGGTCAGTATTTTATTAATTTGGCTAAAAAGGAGCGTCAATCACGCTTTGGTCATGTGCCTGATCGCGATTTGTCCTACTTTGCTGCGGGTTCTGATAGCTTTGCTGATTATATTGAAGCTGTGGAATGGGCGCAAGACTATGCCTTGGAGAATCGTCGCGAGATGATGCGCTTGGTTATCAAATCCTTGCAGTCGCCACAAGTAGGATTGCCACGCTTTCAGCTAACCAAAGAGGCTATCAACTGTCATCATAATTACGTCAATGAAGAAGTGCATTTTGGTGAGCAAGTCTATGTCACTCGTAAAGGGGCTATTAGTGCTTATGCCGGTGAGCTGGGGATTATTCCTGGCTCGATGGGCGCTAAGTCTTTTATTGTTAGTGGTCTAGGCAATAGTGAGTCGTTTTGTTCCTGTTCACATGGAGCAGGGCGACGTATGAGTCGGGGTAAGGCGGTGCGTACTTTCACTATTGATGAGTTAAAAGCACAAACCCAAGGCGTCGAATGTCGTAAAGATAAAGGGGTTATCGATGAAATTCCTAACGCCTATAAAGATATCGATGAAGTGATGGCCAACCAGAGCGACTTAGTAGAAGTCGTGCATACGCTAAAGCAGGTTATGTGTATTAAAGGCTAATGCTTGCCGCTAAAAACCAAAATTGATCGAATAAATTATAAATATAGGTAATCTAATGAGCTTAAAACAAACCTTAAAAAAGGCCAAGCAGATTGAACGGCAGTTAGAAAGTCGCAATAGCGATGTTCTCAATAGCCCTAGTCAATTACTAGGCACTGTCAAACCACGCAACTATTTGGCGCTTGACCCGCTGTTAAAAAAGGGCGGGATTCATGAAAGAGAAGATATCGATATCGCTCGTAAAAAGCGCCGTCGTGAAACCAAGCAACAGCTGCGACGCACAGACTGGTCATTAGAGTAGCTTTTGATTCAATCTAGATAAACATTCACTCACAAAAAAGCCGTTCACTATCAATAGCGAACGGCTTTTCTTATTCTATAATCGTTGACTGTCACAATCTTCACGCCAACCTACAAGATTTCAATCAAATATTGAAGATCAATCAACCTAAGCTAAGACCTCAATCAGCTCACCCTTGACCATATGCGGACTGACAAAGTCAGTAATGCGCACGTTAACGATCTTGCCTAGTAGCTCGTCCATTTTATCAGCGTCATAGGGGAACATCACCGTACGAGTATTATCAGCGGTACCGATCAAACAATCAGGGTGACGATTGGCTACTTGCTCGACTAATACTCGAGTGGTCGTACCAACCATCTCATAAGATTTTTGTAGCGTTGAATCGATAATAACCTTTTGAAATTCAGCTAAGCGTGCCTTTTTAGTCTTAAAAGTCACATCATCAGGCAGTTCAGCGGCTGGTGTGCCTGGACGCTTAGAATAGATAAAGCTATAGGAATGATCGAAGTTCAATTCTTTAGCTAAATTTAGCGTTTGCTGAAAGTCTTCATCGGTCTCACCAGGAAAGCCGATAATGAAATCACTAGAGAGATGAATATCAGGACGAATAGCTTTAAGTTTATTGATCTGATCGATATAAACATCAATAGTATGGTTGCGCTTCATCGCTGCCAATATCGCATTCGAGCCACTCTGCACTGGTAGATGCAGATGTGATACTAGCTCCGGTAGTTGGGCATAAGCGTCAATAATATCATCAGTAAACTCTAACGGATGACTAGTAGTATAACGAATACGCTCTACACCATCGACATGTGAGACGTAGTGTAATAGCTCAGCAAAACGGCAAATGCTGCCATCGTCTTTTTCGCCACGATAGCCGTTGACGTTCTGACCTAATAAGTTTATCTCACGAACACCTTGCGCTGCTAAGATATCAATCTCAGCCAACACATCATCGAGTGGGCGGGACAACTCTTCGCCGCGAGTATAAGGCACTACACAGAATGAGCAATATTTTGAGCAGCCTTCCATGATCGAGACAAAAGCTTTGTAACCTTCGACCCGTGGCTCCGGCAAGAAGTCGAACTTCTCGATACTAGGGAAGGACACATCGATAGTACCGATACGGTTTTTTGGGGCGATATCATGCTGCTTATTGGATTGATCATACAACTCAGGTAAGCGATGCAAAGTTTGTGGTCCAAATACCATATCGACATAAGGCGCACGCTTTTGGATGTTATCGCCTTCTTGTGAAGCTACGCAGCCGCCAACACCAATCACTAACTCTGGACGTTTTTCTTTTAACTTGCGCCAGCGGCCTAATTCAGAGAAGACTTTTTCTTGTGCTTTCTCACGAATAGAGCAAGTATTCATCAGTAGCACATCAGCTTCATCGATATTATAAGTGACTTCCATACCATGCGAATCGCCGAGCACATCAATCATTTTGCCAGAATCATAGACATTCATCTGACAGCCTTGAGTAGTAATAAAGACTTTTTTAGCTGCTATGGCTGGCGCTGCCTCTGAGGCTAGCTTTACAGGAGCATTGACCATAGTACCACTAACCATATCGCTATCAGTTTGGTTAGCAACAGCGTCATCGATGCGGGGGTTAAATACAGTAACACTCATAAGTAAAGTCCATGATTAACAAACAGAATATAGCGGCAGCAGGCCATTAATGGTGGCATATTTTATCATAATCGGTCAGCAATGTGAAAAAGAAGCTTAGTCTGATAGCTATAATCATGATAAATTATTTATAATAGTATCAATTGCTTAACTAATCGCTGTCTAAGCTAAGCATAGACCTTGATAACAGCGCTTTAATGCTAGCTTTTACCTCTCAGCATTTTTAGTAATAGAGCTTTGTTAGCTATCACTAGTCTTTAACTATTATCTAGTACAGTTAACTTAAAGTATTAGATTACAACCAGTTGCGTATCTTAAAGCACTCATATCACGGTTGTGTTACTCGCTATTGTCCTATTTATTTATAATTGGTAAAGGTAATGGTTCAACATTGGCCTAATGTTGGCTTAATATAGTATGATAAGCGCCATCACCTTAGCGATATTCAATGAATCGCTGTTTAAGCCTTATTAGGGCGTGTCTGATATTTCGATAATAACCTCAAGGTCGAATATCTAATATGTCTTTACATAATTAAGAGAGTCAGAATGACAAAGCATAATGTTGCCCACAACCTTAGTAATAGTGACACTAGGCCCAAATGCTTCAATGCCGCCACCCTGAAAATGAGTGCTCTTAGCTTAGCAACGGCAATGAGTGCGCTAGGGTTATCACAAGTCGCTCATGCTGAGCTGACATGGGGTAATAGTGAAGAGAATACTTATCAGCAACCAAGCAACTTTGAGCAACCAAGCAACTTTCAGCAATCGACTAATTTTCAGCAAGATAGTAGTGTTAGTTCCTTTAATGCTGCCGCCCAAGCGGAAAGTCGTGGCGATGTGAATGCGCTCTATAATTATGAGCAGTCGATGAGCGGTGGCTTGTTTGCGATGTATCCTACTTATTGGCGAATGAACTTAGATTTGAATGCGCAAAGTTCAGCAGCAGTATCACAATTTGTTCGTCAATATCCAAATACCGTTATGGCTGAAAAACTGGCTGCTGATTTTGCTGAAACTAAAGCAGCTGCAGGGGATTATGCTTCTGTACGTCAAGTGGCCAATTTGATCACCAACGCCGATGCGAGCGAGCGCTGTGCTATTGGGCTGGGTTTTAATAATGGTGGCGATACTATGCGTGCCATGGCAGAGAAATCAGACGTTTGGCTTAAAACTCTCAAGCAGCCAGCACTATGTGAGCAGCTAGCGACTGAGATGAATAACAATGCGTTGATCAGTAATCAAGACCGTGCAGCACGGCTAAAGCGTATGCTGCGTAAGGGTAAGACTGGCGATATAATGACATTGTCTTCACGTCTTGGGGCCACTATTCCTTATTCGGCACTCAGTGAAATTCAGCTAAGCCCAACGTCGTTCTTCAGTCGTTTTGGCATGCAGCCTAATAGCCAAACCAACCAATACTTATATCTATATGCTATGGGACGCCTAGCTGACAAATCTTATCGTGAAGCCTCGCAACAGCTGGAATTCGATATTAAGCAAGATAATCAGCGTTCAGCGCGCCTGTTAAATGATGACACTCGTCGTTATGCCTATCGTATCCTTGGGGTAGAGCGTATGGGGCACAATACTGATGATGGCTTCAATGCTGAGGCCGTTGACTGGTTCCGTAACAGCTTGGATAATGACTTTAACTTTGAAGAAGCTGAAGATTATGCTATAGCTGCTATTCGCTTTAGTCGTTGGGATGATGTGGTTGAAGCCATCTCCAAAATGGATGCTGAAACTCAAAAAACTAACAAATGGCAATACTGGCTAGCACGTGCTTATGAGCAATCAGGCGATAATAGTAAGCGCAGCACTGCTAAAAAAATGTATCAGCAGCTAGCCAAGAGTAATGAGTATTATGGTTTGATGGCTAAAGATAAGGCGGGTCAGCGTTTTGATATTAATGCCTTAGGCGGTAATAACTTACCTAACGTTAGTAGCGCTGATCGTGCTCGTGTCCTGCAAGACCCAAACTTCGCTCGTGCTTTCGCTTTATATAATGGTGATGCCAATCGAACTCATGCTAATCGCGAATGGAACTGGGCGGTTAAGCAGGCTCGTGACAAGCGTGATGACAACTTGATCATTGCAGCAGCGCTACAAGCACATGATGTAGGCTGGCTTGATCGTGCTATTTATGCGGCAGATAATACTGATAAAGCCAGTAGTTTAGCGCTATCACACCCGATGCCACATCAGAGCTCTGTAGTTCGTTATAGCCAGAACGCAGGTATAGATCCGGCTTGGGCTTATGGCATTATGCGTCAAGAAAGTCGTTTTGTGACCTCGGCACGCTCGAACGTTGGCGCTAGTGGTCTGATGCAAATTATGCCCGACACCGCCAAGTATATTGCTCGTAATTTAGGTGAAGCCTATAGCGCAACTAAAGCTAATAGTGGCGATACTAATATTCGTTATGGCACTTGGTATATGAGTGATATTTTGGCTAAGTTAAATTCTCAGCCAGTACTAGCAACGGCAGGCTATAATGCAGGACCTAATAAAGCTAAGCGCTGGCAGCCAGTGTATGGGACGCTTGATGCTGACCAGTATGTTGAATCTATCGCTTATCCTGAGACCCGCAATTATGTCAAACATGTTATGGAGAATGCTACGATATATAGTAATCTATTAGGTCGTGGGCAGCCTATCACTCAGCGTATGGGTACTATTCCAGCCGCTTTTTAACTATAGCTGATAGCTATCGACCGTAGCGTTGTTATAATCTGTCGCTATTATTTAAATCATTATTTGTGCAAATAAGCCATTAGTACTTCGCTACTAATGGCTTATTTTTTTAGCCTTGTTGCTAAAAGTATTCAATAAACACACCCTAAGCAGGTGTTCCTTGGTGTTGCCTTATTTACTCTATTTTTAAGAGTTTATTTTATAGTCTTATTACCTACTATTTTAATAGAAGCTATTGTCGAAACTGGGCGCTAATAAAAGAATATTCTCAGCGGTTTGCTCAGCAACTTACGTTTCTGCTATAGATTAAAAAAAGGGTTTTGTTACCATTGCATTAAATATTATCACTATTCTGAGTATGGTTACCTAAGTCTATAACCATCGCTTGATAACGACTGAATGTTTTATTAATTATGATAAAAAAATCCTTACAACATACCAGTCCTATAATCACTAACTCGCAGTTGATTAAGCAGCTATGGTGGTGCTATATCATAAAATTAAAGTCGATAACCGGCAGCTATTCAGCAGCTACTACATCTACTAAGTCTACTTTGTTTAGTGCTATCGTAGGATGCTGCCTGCTATTAGGGATGACATCAACGCCCGCTCAAGCTGCCAATGTATCTAAGAGCGGGCAGCGAGTACTGATGATTGAGATGACTCCAGCGTTATGTAAAATGCAACCCTCGCGTTCGCGCATGCGCCAGTGTTTAGAAGGCTATTCACTGACAGTAGCAGGTCTCAATCTAGGCTCTGGCAATCGTTGTGAACGGGGTAGTGAGCCTGATTTGACGCCTTTACAACTTAAAGTGGTCAACCGTATCATGCCAGATAGTACGGTTCGGAGCCAAGCGTGGTATAGATATGGTGCTTGCAGCCCACTGAGTGCCAACAATTACTTTCGCCAGATTGTCAGTCTTGCTAGCGAGTTAAAGTTACCAAGTGAGCTCAACAGTGGCAATAGTTATACCGTTTCTAAGTCAAGTTTTCTAGGTCAGATGACTCGACTAAATAGTGGAATGAATAGTGCCAGTATTGACCTGATCTGTCAGGATGCTAACCGGCGTCAATCCATCCTTACCGAAGTGCATATCTGTTATGAGGGTAACCAGTTCGGTACTTGTAGCAGTCCAATAAATAGTTGTGGTAAAAACTTTATCATTTCAGGCGGCAAATAAGCGCTGATATCTTTAAGTTATGGTAAGTATAAAATGTAACAAAATAGACCATAATGCACTTACCGTTGTCCCTAGACGGTTTGGCAAACGAAGTGCTACACTAGCCTCGGTTTATGGCAGTTGCTACATACAAGCTCAATGAGCATAAATTAATAAGCAAGAAAACCATATCTAATAATCAATTAGGGAGTATTTTATGAAACAGCCTATACGTGTTGCCGTAACTGGTGCTGCAGGTAATATCAGCTATGCAATGTTATTTCGTATTGCATCTGGTGAGATGCTAGGTAAAGATCAGCCTGTTATTTTGAATTTACTTGAAATCACTCCAGCACTTGACGCCCTTAAGGGTGTGGTTATGGAACTACAAGACTGTGCCTTTCCTTTATTAGTAGATATCGTTCAAACGGATGATGCCAAAGTAGCATTTAAAGATGTGAGTTATGCTTTATTAGTAGGCTCACGCCCACGTGGTCCAGGTATGGAACGCAAAGATTTATTAGAAGCTAACGCGGCGATTTTTTCAGCCCAAGGTAAAGCACTTAATGACGTGGCTAACCGTGATGTAAAAGTTTTAGTTGTGGGTAACCCTGCAAACACTAACGCGGTTATCGCTCAGCGTAATGCACCAGATCTTGATCCACGTAATTTTACTGCAATGACTCGTTTGGATCACAACCGTGGTATAGCTCAGTTGGCTGAAAAGACAGAAACTACAGTCAATGATGTTAAGAAGATGATCATCTGGGGCAACCATTCATCCACTCAGTATCCTGATCTAACGGCTTGTACGGTTAACGGTAAGCCAGCCTTGGATTTGGTTGATCGTGATTGGTATGAAAACACTTATATCCCAGAAGTACAGAAGCGTGGCGCAGCAATTATTAAAGCACGTGGTGCCTCTTCAGCAGCCTCTGCTGCTAACGCAGCTATTGCCCATGTACGTACCTGGGTAATGGGTACAGAGGGCGATGATTGGGTATCTATGGGTGTCTATTCTAATGGCGAATATGGTATTGCTAAAGGTTTGATCTACTCATTCCCTTGTACTTGTAAAGATGGTGACTGGTCTATCGTTGAGGGTGTTGATGTATCATCAGACTTCTCAAAAGATAAAATGGCAGCTACTGAGCAAGAGCTTAGCGAAGAGCGTGATGCCGTATCACATCTATTGCCATAAGCTAAATTTTATAGCTAATAGATAATAAAAAAGTCTTACTATTATAGTGAGGCTTTTTTTTAAGAGTTTTTTGCGGATATACAAGTTTAGAGTAGAGTACAACGTTAACATAACTGGTAACGTTGGATAACAGATCGTTTAATCTACCTTGCTACAATAGTTGCTGATTAGTGAGATAATAAACACAAAAATAATTGCCGAAATTAAAGGAGAGAGATAATGTTAGGTGAACCAAGTTACAGTATAAACGACTTATTTGCTCAATTAGGATTAGATAGCTCAGACGCAGCTATTGATGCTTTTATTGAAAATAACCAGTTAGCCAAAGACGAAGAGCTGACAAAGTCGAAAATTTGGGATGAGAAGCAACGTATGTTCTTACAAGAAGAATGGAAAAAAGACGCAGTATGGGTAGAGATTATCGATGAGTTGAATGTACGTTTGCATCCTACCGCTTAATGGGCATTAATCCTTAGTTTTAAATAATTACTCCCAAACACTTAGGCTTAAATAATTAATTATCTTAAATAATTAGTTTCAACCGCCAGTTACATAGTTAATAATGCAAAAAAAACCCACAAACGAGCTTTTTGTGGGTTTTTTATGCGAGCGGTGTAGAGGCTATATAGAATCGTCACTTAGCGCTAGCACTGAGCAAACAGGTTACTTTATAAATGAGCCTAGGATAAGGCTAGTCAAGCTGCTGTTGTCGCCATACTAATAAATCTGCCACATCGTTATGTATCCCTGCTCTCAAAGCTTCTAAGCCGTTATAGTGACGTTCACCATGCAAAAAATGCAAAAAACGTACTTGCAAGGTCTGCTCATACAAGTCGGCTTGCAACTGTGGAAAGTGTACTTCTAAACGCCATTCATGAGGCTTATCAACTGAAGGTCGAGTGCCGATACTAGCCGTACCAAATAGACTATGCGGCTGTAAACCGGCCACGCCGCTCTGGCCATTAGTCGCAAACTGGCTTAGCCCATCAGCGATAACTTCACCTTTATCATCGAGCGCAACCACATCAACAGCGAAAATACCATGTAGAGCGGGTTTAATACGAGCCAAATCGATATTAGCAGTAGGGAAGTCCAAAGTACGCCCGATCTTATCACCACTGACTACTAATCCGGTAATAGTATAGTCGCGACCCAGTAACTTATTGGCAGCGTTGATATCACCAGCCAATAGTAAGTCACGCACTCGCGTAGAGCTAATACGCTCAGCAGTGTTCAATTCAGCAGTATCGTTAGCAACCGCGCTGTGGTCACTGTCGTTATGATTAGTGTCAGTAACCGTATGTAGGTTAATCACTTGCAAGCCATAATCACGCAAAAACTGACTGTCGCCAATGCGGTCATGACCAAAACGAAAATCATCGCCTAACACTAAGGCTTGTACATTGAGCTGCAAGGCTAATAAATCAGCAAATGCCTTAGCCGATAAAGCACGAAAGTCGCTATCAAAACTGACTACTATCAGGGTCTCAACGCCATGCTCAGCTAATAAGGCTTGTTTTTCTGCTAAATTAGTTAAGCGAGCAGGGGCAGTATCAGGAGAAAAGAACTCCCGTGGCTGTGGCTCAAATATCATCACTGCTGAGCTCAAGTTTGACTCATTAGCTATAGTAAGCACTTGCGCCAGCATAGCTTGATGACCTAAGTGCACACCATCAAAATTGCCAATAGTTAACACGCAAGGCGTCAGTTGTGACGGATAGTTAGCCGCTGCCAACGGATCATTGTCCGTCAGCATCGCGTTTGATGTGGTAATTAGTTGCTCAAGAAAATAGGTATTCATAAGTTTGCAGCTACGATAAGAGCGAATAAATAAAAACACTGCCAAGATAGATTTGCAGGGTTTAAAGCCAGTCATTATAAAGTAAAATAGCGTCAGTGACATTACTACTGACATTATCAGTAACATTACCGATAACATTGTCAATAAGGTAACCGATGACGTCATTAATAGCTATTTTATAGCACTGATTATTCCAACACTCACTATTCTAATCGTCGCTATTAGAATACTGATTAACGGCCCACCCTTTATTAAGTCTATAACTGAGTCAATAAATACTGCAATAACCCTTACAATAATTAAGACAACACCCCTATATTAACTATGAGAGCTATTATGAGTGAGTTTCATGCTGAGCCAATAAGGCTAACTGATAAATTTATAGTTCAACGCGCAACTGCTGATGATCTAGCCGTTGTGTTAGCTATTTATAACCAAACTATCGCTGGTAAGCAAGCTACGGCCAATTTAGTGCCAGTCAGTTGTGAAGAGCGCGCTGATTGGTTTAGCGAGCATATTGACAGTCCTACACGGCCCATTTATGTGGTTAAAACTAGTAACAGCGAAGAGCATAACCAGGAACACAATCTAAATAAGCAACCGTCAATCATTGTAGCTTGGGGCAGTTTTAGCGACTTGTACTCGCGTCCGGCTTATCATATCAGTAGCGAAATTAGTATTTATTTGCATAGTGATTATCATGGCCAAGGGTTAGGCAGCTTGCTTACCCGCTGGATGCTTTTGCAAGCACCAAATTTAGGTATTCGCAATATTGTCGCTCTGGTCTTCGCCCATAATAAACCCAGCTTAGGACTATTTCATAAGCTGGGTTTTGAGCAGTGGGGCTATATGCCCCAAGTCTGCGATATGCAAGGCTTTATAGCGGATGTAGTGATGCTAGGTATAGCGGTTAAGAGCCAAGACTAGCGCAAGGTTTTGTTAAATACTTACTCAAAACCTTGCTTGCAACCTTCATTAAAAGTTTGCTCAGCTATTTAGCCTAGTATTTTCCATTTGCCATCTACTTTTTGTAGTTCATAAGACAGCGGGGCGGGTTGTTTTTGACCTTTTAGCATGAGCTCACCGTCTATAGTAGCGCGGGTCTTATCTTCATTATAGCTAGTATTAGTGATAGTAACGCCTTCTACGGTCTGCTGAAAAGCATACTGGGTCTTCGCAAGCTCTTGCTCAAAATTAGCTAGATCTACTTTATAGTAAGTTGCTGCTTGTTTAACATCGCCATAATATAAAGTGTTGAGCGCTTGTTTTACCGTATCTTCAGGGGTGCCAGCTTCAGTAGGGTTATTGACCAGACTGGGCTGCTCACCCGTAGCAAGTGCTGGATTGGTAACGTCACTAACTGCCTGATCAGTAGTTGCATCGCTAGAGGCACTTTTAGGGGCCGCTACTGATTCTTCTGTGCTATTACTGCTGCTATTGGTAGCACTATCAGCCTTCTGTTTGTTAGCGACCGTATCAGCTGAGTTGCCCTCAGTACTAACTTCGTCGACATCATTACTACTACAGCCACTTAACAGCAAGCCAGTGCTTAACAAGCTAGCTATTAGTAGTGATGGTAACTTTAAAGTTTTGGTTCTCATAGCAGACCTCAGAATTCGTATATATTTATATAGTAACAGCCAATGGACAGCTTAAGCCTGTTTTGGTGACTGGTATCCCTTTAACCGTGTCTAAGCTGGCGTGGACGAAAGCCACTAGCGATTAGCACTACCGCGTAGACTAAGGCACCTACCGTGCAGATAATCAATAAAGCCACTAATCGCTTCCATTGCGCTGAATCAGTTGGGAAGTAAGGAAGCATTAAGTATAGAGCTGTCACCATCGATACGGTAGCAGCCAAAAACTGGCTAAAAAGTTTTTTCCAATGGCTGTCAAAGCGAAAAATATCACGCTTATGTAAGAAATAATACAGCAAACCGGCATTAACAAAGGAGGCGAAAGTAGTTGCCAGCGCAAGGCCACCATGCAGCGGTATATCAAACAGATAAAAAATACCGATAAAGATCACACTAAAAATCATGTTAGCAAATACTGAAATAATACCAATCTTGACTGGCGTTCTGATATCTTGACGAGCAAAAAAAGCGGGTGCAAAAACTTTAATAAGCATAAAGCCTAAGATTCCACCAGCCATACTACGTAGCGCTAAACCACTCATTTGCGCATCACGTAAACTGAATTCGCCACGTAAAAATAACGCTTGCATCAACACATCAGCAAGTACGAATAGCGCAGCAGCAGCAGGTAGACCGACGACGACGATTAAACGTGCCGCCCAATCGATAGTTTTCTTAAAGCTAGCATCGTCTTTTTTTGCCTCACTTTTAGATAAACTCGGTAAGATAACCGTACCAATAGCCACCCCAATTAGTCCTAGCGGTAGTTCGCTCATACGCTCAGCAGCATATAACCAAGATACTGAACCGCCAATCATTAAGGAGGCGAATATAGTATTGAGGAGTAAGTTAATCTGGGTAACTGACACGCCAAAGATAGCTGGCAGCATCAGCTTTAAGATACGCCTAACGCCTTCATGTTGGAAGTCAATTTTAGGCATCACTAATAGCTTTTGTTGCGATAACTGCGGCAATTGGATCAATAGCTGTAGTAGACCGGAGATAGCCACTGCATAGCCTAGCGCCATAATAGGCGTGTCTAACATCGGTGAAATAACCACCGCTGCACCTATCATGCATAAGTTCAGCAGTACTGGTGCAAAAGCAGGAGCAGCAAAGCGCCCATAACTCTGCAAAATGCCGCTGGCAAAGGCCGTCATAGAAATAAATAATAAATAAGGAAAAGTTAAGCGCAATAGTTCAGCAGTAAGCGCAAATTTATTGGGCTGATCAGCGAAACCTGGAGCGAACAAGGTTACTACCCAAGGGGCAATCAAAATCACCACAAGAGTGAGCATCGATAAAATAAGCAGCAGTGCGCCTGAGGTGCGACTGACTAGAATTTGAACTTGTTGTAAGCTGTACTTTTCTTTGTATTCAGATAATACTGGTACGAAAGCTTGGCTAAATGCGCCTTCAGCAAACAGACGTCGCAGAAAGTTAGGGATCTTAAAGGCTACCAAAAAGGCATCCATTAACCCACCTGCACCAAACACCCCTAGTAATACGATATCACGTACTAGACCTAAGATACGCGATAGCATGGTCATGCTACTGACCACCATCGTGGAACGAAATAATCGACTTTTTGCCATGGGAACCTATTCGCTAATTTGTCTGATAATTGACTACTGCAAAAAAACTGACGGATTATAGCATTTTCATAGCCTATCTATAGCCTATCTATAGCATATTCATAGCTCATCTATAGCATAGAATAATGAATGGCTTTCGGCGGGTATAAAGGTAGTGATGGACACTAGCCCATACGATTTTGCGTAACCATGGCGCGTAATTTAGCCCATTCAAAATAATCACCTGGATCGGTCTTACGTCCTGGAGCAATATCACTGTGTCCAGTCAAGTGCTGGCAAGTTTTAGGATAAGCCTGATAAATAGCGCTAATGACTTGCGCCAAGACTTGGTACTGCTGGTCGGTAAAAGGGCTAAAATCTGATCCTTCAAGTTCGATACCAATGCTATAATCATTACATTGAGTACGGCCCAAATAACTTGATCTACCGGCATGCCAAGCCCGCTCATTAAAGTTTACGAATTGAGTGATAGCGCCATCACGCTCTATAAATAGATGTGCCGAGACTTCTGCGCCTTCTATAGTTTGAAAATAAGGATGCGCTTGCCAGTCTAGTTGATTGGTAAATAGCGCTTTGACATAGTGAGTCCCATTGGCGTCAGCAGCGCCGAACTCACTAGGTGGTAAGCTGATATTATGAATAACGATAGTATCGATATCGATGTCATTAGGACGCGAGTTGCTATTAGGGGAGCACAGCCACGTAGCTGCTGATAAGTGCCCCTCACTAATGGTCATCGCAGCAGCTGACAATGACAGGTTTGCTGATATTGGCATAGTATTCTCTAAGATATAGATTGATTTAAAGCAAGATCGTTAGCAAGTTAATCAGTAAGATAGTGCGCAAAATATTACTAAGCAACCGACGCTAATAACTAATTATAAATATAATGGACAAAGTTCATGAAAATCAACAAAATTTATCTAAGCTTTTATTTGTAAATTACCAGTAAACCTTAGCAAATACACTTTAATAAAGCACGAGGATTTATTCTATGCCTAAAGCACCTAATGTAATAGTATCCGCATACCCGCAAGCTAACTTTAAGGTTGCCGAGGATAGTTTCGCTAGAAGTCGTTGGGCTAGAATAAGTAAGCGTGCTCGTTTACCGGCTACTATCGCCGGCTTACTATTGACTGTACAGTCGCAAGCGTTTTTACCGACTCCAGAATCAGTAGTGACAACAGGAGCATTAGCGGATGAAACCCAGCCATTAGCAACTAAGGCAAAAATAATCGATGTAAACCCAGCGTTGACTGCTGCTAGTAAGGTCACTAATCAAGGCACTAAGCAAGTCGCTAAGCAAGTCGCTAAGCAAGTCACTAATGAGGCACCAAACAATAGCAATGCTACGGCTGCTAGTTCTAAAGCTAGTACTAGTGCAGTAGCAAACAACGCTGAGCAGCTGCTCATGACTTGGCGTCAACAAGTGCAAGCGGACAATTTAGCTCAGCATACGACTTGGCGCAGGTTATTATATTTTATTGATGATAATAAAAGTATTTTTACCAAAAATACAAATAACAGTATGATCGACAACCCAAAATTCTTTTTAAGCGCTACTGGTCAGCAAGATTCAGCTGCAGAACTTGATGCGACATTAGTTGCACTAGCGCAAGAGTTCACTAGGGCGCGCAGCACTGCTAACACCAGCAGTAATGCACACATTGCTGCAAATGATTCGGTACTTTGTCGCTTTCCGGCGCGAGTCAAATGGCTAACGGATAGTTTGAATTTTCACGATGCTCAATTGCAGATTGACTGCCCAAAGCTGGATGCTTGGATGACAGAGCTAGCCCCTGCGCAGCTGTCAGTAATGTTCGCTGAAGAATATCTAGACAATCCCATCTCTGGGTTTGGACATACTCTGATGCGTATAGATTCAGCAGCTAGTGCGGCAGATTTTAATCAAATTCACCATGCTTATGCGCTTAATGATACGGTCGATGGTGATAGTTCTGATAACTTTATCCTCTATGCCATAAAATCAGCGACTGGTCGCTATAATAATTTGATCGAGATTGATCCTTATCCAAAAAAGCTGGCAGAGTATTTAAAAACTGACGAACGGGATAGTTGGACTTATCAGTTAAATTTGACTCCGGATGAGGTGCAGCAAATCATGTTGCATGTTTGGGAAACTAAAGACTTAGCGCTACCTTATTACTTTGCCACAGATAACTGCGCTTCTGAGATTTTACGGCTGATCGATGTGGTACGGCCCGATGAGCACTTATTAAGTCAGCTGCCGTACGCGGTTATTCCCTCCGATGTCGTCAACTTACTACAAAAAAACCAGCTGCTAGCCAGCAGTCGCTTTACTCCTTCTGATAGTAGCGTGCGCCAAGCACAGTTAAATCAAGCAAAACAACAAGCCAAGCTTACTAGCAAAGACCAGCTAGGCTATCATCAGCTAAGTAATAGTGAGATTGAAGCTATTAAATCAGTTGATAGCAACCCGGCGTCAAGTATGGCTACTGATGGCCAAACGCTATTGCCGTTAGCTATTGCTGCCTCAGATAATAATCCACTTGACCGTCATTCTTTACAGCGCGGTCATATTGGCATAGGTAATCGTGGCGACAACAGCTATATCGATGTCGGACTACGCGCAGGCTTTCACGATACTTTGGATCGTCCTACCGGATTTCACCAGTTCTTCGACTTAGAAGGGCTTGAAGCAACGCTGCGCTTTTATGATAACCATAACGATAAAGGTGAGCAGCCAAGAAAGGTCGAATTACAGAACTTTACCTTGATTCGTGGGCGCTCATTTAATCCAGTCAATACTGCCCAAAAAGGTAAAACTTGGGGTGCCAGTGTCGAAGCCACTCGGGTTAATGATGGCTCGCGACGAGATGGCACTGATCATTTAGTGGCTAGTACTACCCTTGAATACGGCAAATCGTGGGCATTTGGTACGCCAGCCACAGAGTCATCAGGCTTAATAAGCGCTGAGATGCCGCCGCAGCTGTGTTACGCCTTGGCTACTGGAGCAGTGCAAGGTGGGCGTGGAATTAGCAAAGGCTACCGTGTAGGTGCTGGGGTCAATGCTGGTTGTGTCTATCAGATTAACAATCAGTTACGTGCGCAAGCTGAATTGCAACTGCCATATTGGTATCATGGCAGCAGTGACGAAGATGCGCAGGGTAGCTACTGGCAGCCTATTACTACTCTTGGGTTGCAATATGATATAGATAAAAAACAAGCACTACGTATCAATGCTAGCTACGATTGGCAAGATCGTGTCGATGCTAACGATGATATAAAATTAGCTTACATGCGTTACTTTTAAGAACTATCAAAGCTAATTATCAAACACAGTTATTAATAACCGTAGCAAAAACAATTATAAATAAGGACCGTTTATGAGCACTCAGCAATGGCTAGTTATCGGTCAAGGTGATATTGGTTTACCAGTGACTAATAAGCTTGCCCAACAAGGTTACTCAGTGACTGGACTTGCACGCAGCGCGCGTAGCGATTACGCTTTAGCTGAGCAAGCAAATTTTATCCAAGCCGATGCGCTTAAAGTCAGTGCCGAACAGTTGCAAGACTTTACTTGTATCACTATTATCGTCACCCCTGATGAGTACTCAACTAGCGGTTATAATAAGAGCTATTTAAGTATCTGTCAGCATTTGGTCCAGCTTGCTGAGCAGTTACCTAAACTTGAGCGTGTAGTATTCATCTCATCAACAGGTGTATATGGTCAAAATAAAGGCGAGTGGATTGACGAAAATACGACACCAGCTACTCCTGAGCGTGATGCCTCAAAAGTAATATTGCAGGCGGAGCAAGCGCTGCAACAAGGTTTTGCTGATAAAGCTGTTATTATTCGTCCTAGTGGCATTTATGGACGCCAGCGTTTAATGCGTTTACGTAAGGTCAAAGAGGACAACAAAGACCCTATAGCTAGCGCTGATTGGAGCAATCGGATCATGGATAGCGATTTGGTCACTATTATTAGTAAAGTACTGACCATTGAGGCACCTAAGTCGCTTTATTTGGCTACTGATTATTTACCAGTGACTACCTTACAATTGAGCGCTTGGCTAAGTCAGCAGCTACAACAATCGCCGCCAATTGTCGATGATAAGCAGACAGCGATTACCGGCAAGCGCTTACACAGCAATATTCCATTAGCTTGGCTTGAGTTTGCCGATTGGCAAGCTGGGTATAGTGATATATTGCAGCATCAACAGGATTAGAGTCTGTTGAAAGAATTATAATATTATTTAGATTGTATAAACGGTGACTTAGAGTATCAGTAGCTATTATTGAGCTGGCTGCTAATTTATAAGTTACTGCTATTTTATGTTTTTAAGTATCACGGATATGCTATGACTCAGCCCCATACTTCTAATGATTGTTTGCCTAGCAGTCATGCCATACATCAAGAAGCTAAGCCAGTAGCAGATAGTGTTGAGCTATCGAGTCTATCGACTAATCAGCAGCCAGCTATAGTGCATCCCAATTTTGACCCTAAGCAGACACCGATTGATCCAGCACGGTCATTGAGTGATATTCCAGAGCCAGCACGACGAGAGAATAGTCAGTTGCGTCGGCTCTATGGTAAGTCCTCTCGCTTTCAGCAATCAGCTGCTGAACGTCTATCAAAATGGGCTTTGATAGCATCAGAACCTTTGGCTGAGCATTTAGCGCTACTCAAAGCGGCCCAGCTAATTGAGTTGCCTGATAGCTTTTATCAAAATTATAGATACGATCCTAATCACGCTAGTGAACAGGCGTTGCTCACTAGTATTGATAGTATGCAGCTAATAGATATGGCAGATATTCAGAACGCTATTAGTGCCTATCCAAAACTGACTCGCTTTGGTTTTTTGACTACTGATATGACTAACAAAAGCATTATTAAAGCCCGCCCACTGACAGATACCGCCACTCATGATAGTAAGTCAGCTACGCTACGCACCTTAGTAAAACGCTATAATGCTGATGAGTTGCTTAACAGTCTTTATGCTGATGATTGGCAAGTGATATTGCAGCCGCAAGAGTTTGAGACTGGTAGCGGTAGTTTGGCCACTGATATTATGGCATGTAGCGTGGCTGTGCATGCTCTAAAGCAATGCCCTACGCGCAAAACCATTAATAAAAGCTACAGTGCTGCGCAACTCTGTCAATATGTACGCAGTTACTTGCTTAGCCAGTTGGGAAACGCCCCAGCAAGCCGTCAACACTATCGACAGATTCGGCTGTTTAGCGGACATATTATCGTAGCAGCTCATCATTTAGGCTGGGATATCCAAGCTGATAAGAATGGCAATTGCTACTTTAATATCTCCTCACGCTGCGCGCTTCTTAATCGCTATGCCAATATGCAAGATTATGCTATCAATGGTTGGTCAATTTAGCTGACAATTTTTATAATGATATTTATAATGACGGCTTTTGTTGCTTTTACAATTAACGCTTAAAAGCTATAAATTTTTATAGTTATGAAATAATAGTGCAGTTAATAGTAGAGTGTATAGCCAAGTGCTGGCTGTACAGCTTTATTACACACGGATTATGATTCTAAAATTCACTGCTGCTTTGACCCTAAAATTCACTAACAGGACTGTCTAATGCCCGATACTCAAAATCTTCGAAGTGCTCAAACCCCTTTATTTTCAGCGCAGCACTTTATCCAGCTGGCTTTAGACAACCAAGTACTAAAATTCGGTGAGTTCGTACTCAAGTCGGGACGTATTAGTCCCTACTTTTTTAATGCAGGCTTGCTAGCCTCGGGCGAGATGTTATCCTTATTGGCAACTGGTTATGCTGACGCCTTGGCCGAACAGCATAAAAATGCAGATAATAAAGAGCTGGTTATCTTTGGGGCAGCCTATAAAGGTATTCCTTTTGTAGCGGCAACCGCACAAGCCTTATGGCTGCATCATGGGATCAATGCTAAGTGGGGTTATAACCGCAAAGAAGTCAAATCCCACGGCGAAGGGGGCAACTTAGTCGGTGCTGATGTCAGTGGCAAGTCGGTGTGGATATTAGATGATGTTATTACTGCAGGCACCGCCATGCGTGAAGTACTGGATATCCTAGAACAGGCTGGTGCTACTGTGGCAGGAATTATTGTCGCTCTAGATCGTAAAGAAAAAGGCCAAGGCGAGCATTCAGCTATTCAAGAATTAGCTTCTGCTTTACAAGTTCCAGTACTGACTTTAGTGGATATGGACGATCTAATCAGTTATTTAGCGCTTGGCGATAACTCGAAAGATAATACCCATGAAAACGGCAGTCAATTAGCGAAAATGCAGCATTACCGCCAGCAATATGGAGTTTAGTCGCCTTAAGTGTCTCTAATTATTTATATGACTAATATATTTTTACCGTTAATGCTTCTTTATTACTAGGGCTTTGTATTTGAAAAGCTTTAGCTAATCTGAAAAGACTTAGATTTAGCATTAATCAGAAGCCTTGTTTATTTCTACTGTTGTTTTGAAACCATCAATTATTCAGTTGTTTACTGTTACTACTAGCGAGCGTTCCTATGTCTCAATCTGCTGCAAAGTCTTTAAATATCCTAGTTATTATGGATCCTATCGAGCGAGTAAATTACAAAAAAGACACTAGCTTAGCGATGATGTGGTCTGCGCAAGATCGTGGACACAAGTTAGGCTATTGTCAGATTCATGACTTATGGCTGGATCGCGGACAGTTAAAGATAGACTCGCAACCAGTAACAGTACAGCGTGATCCTGAGAACTTTTATACGTTAGGCGAAAAGGCTACCGTCGCTGTTAGTGATTATGACGTAATTTTGATGCGTAAAGATCCCCCGTTCGATATGCGCTTTGTCTATGCTACTTATATGTTAGATCATGCGAAGGCTGCTGGCGTGCTAGTGGTTAATGATCCGCAAGCGGTACGTGACTGTAATGAGAAGCTATTTGCGACTTGGTTTAGTGACTATATGAGTCCAACGATTGTCACTAGTAAGCAGGCCCATATTCGTCAGTTTATCGCTGAGCAGCAAGACGTTATTGTCAAACCTCTTGATGGCATGGGTGGCACTGGTATCTTCCGTTTAACAGCAGATAGTCCTAATATTGGGGTGACTATCGAAGTTTTGACGGAGCTTGAAACTTTACCGATTATGGCACAGCGCTATTTGCCAGAGATTAAACAAGGTGATAAGCGAGTGTTGATTGTCGATGGAGTAGTAGTAGATTATTGCTTAGCTCGAATTCCTAGCAAAGGCGAAACTCGAGGTAACTTAGCAGCAGGGGGTAGTGGAGTCGCCATGCCATTAACTGATGCTGAACGTAAAGTGGCTGAAATAGTAGCGCCTATCGTCAAACAAAAAGGCTTGATGTTCGTAGGACTAGATCTGATCGGTGGCCGTATTACTGAGATTAATGTCACTAGCCCTACTTGTGTACGCGAGATCGATGATCAGTGCGGTACTGATATTGCAACTGACTTTATTATAGCGGTAGAAGCACGCCATCAGAACCGTTAGAAGCTTGTTGTTTTTTGACTGGCCTTAAGACTGGTTTTATCAACTGATATAAGCGTTTTTTAATAAGTTTTTGGCAGTAATCTATAGTTAAACGTTAAGGTGTAATGAGCTAGTAAAAAGCAAAGAAATACGATCAATATTTGATCATTTTTAGCGCTTATTACTACAAAATAGCAGCTAAATATTTAGCTTAAAAAACGTTATATATTTATAGATAATTTACTCTATACTATGCGTGCTTTTGCACCCTGAAAGTCAGCAACAGTTTAGAGATCCTAATATTCATTAGTAAAGATAAGATAGGCAGGCATTCATGAAGACACCGCATATATTGATGATGGCTGCTGGCACTGGTGGTCATGTATTCCCAGCGTTAGCCGTTAGCGAAGAGTTGGTTAAGCGCGGCGCGGTGATTCATTGGTTAGGTACGGCAACTGGTATGGAAAATGGCTTAGTACAGCCTACCGGTTATACCTTCCATCCTATTGCCATGCAAGGACTACGTGGCAAAGGTATAGGTCGCCTGTTTAAGATGCCAATCACTCTGTTGTCGGCTACCATGGCCGCAGCCAAAATTATTCGTGGCAACAACATAGAGATAGTAGTAGGCTTTGGTGGCTACGTTACTGCACCTGGAGGCATTGCAGCACGCATGACTAGTACGCCACTGATCATTCATGAGCAAAATGCTATCGCTGGCATGAGCAATCGTTATTTAGCCAAAATCGCTAGCAAAGTACTGCAAGCTTTTGAGAACACCTTTGCAGATAGTAAGCTCGATGCCAAGCTAGAAACCGTTGGTAATCCGGTGCGTAATACTATCACTGGTGTTGCCGCGCCAACGCTACGTTATGATATAGCGGATCAAACCCCACTGCGTTTGTTAGTAGTAGGCGGCTCGCTAGGAGCGCAAGTACTTAATGACACAGTACCAAAAGCCTTAGCCTTGATAGATAAGCCCTTTTCAGTACGTCATCAATGCGGCCGTAACAATGAGGCTGCTACCCAAGCGGCTTATGATAATGAAGATCTAAGCGCTCATGAGTTTAGCGTACAGCCTTTTATTGATGATATGGCAGCCGCTTATAATTGGGCCGATATCATTGTTTGTCGCGCTGGTGCCTTGACGGTCACTGAGATCCAAAACGTCGGCATTGCAGCGATTTTTGTACCTTTGCCACATGCCGTTGATGATCATCAAACGGCCAATGCGCGCACTCTGACTACACATGATGCAGCGCTATTATTGCCGCAAGCTGAGTTAACGCCTAGCCGTCTGAGCACTGAACTGCTAGCTTTAGATCGAGCGGCTTGCTTAGCTATGGCTAGTAAAGGTCATGCCCTTGCCAACCGTACTGCCAGTCAACAAGTGGCAGAACTTATATGGCAAGCACTATAAGCTGTACTTTTTGACTACTTATCTAACTATATTTTATCGACTTTTATAAAGAGACTCTGTTATGTCCACATCTGCAAAAGCTTTACCTAAACGCCTTATTGAGATTCCAGAAATGCGCCGTATTCAGCATTTGCATTTCGTTGGTATTGGCGGTTCGGGAATGTGTGGTATCGCTGAGGTCATGAACAACCAAGGTTATAGAGTCAGCGGCTCAGATATTGTGCAAAGTCCAGTCACTAGTCGTCTGCAGCAGATAGGTATTGAGATATTTATTGGGCATGATTCAAAAAATATCTCTAATGCCGATGTGATAGTAGTGTCATCAGCGATTGATCGTAGCAACCCTGAAATTGAAGCGGCCCTTAAAGCTCGTCTACCAGTAGTGCGTCGTGCTGACATGCTCGGTGAATTGATGCGTTATCGTCACGGTATTGCGGTTGCAGGTGCGCATGGTAAAACGACGACGACCAGCTTACTAACCACTATGATGAATGAGGGGAATCTTGATCCCACTTATGTGATAGGTGGCAAGCTCAATGCCTCAGGAAAAAATGCTGCATTAGGCAGTAGTCGCTTTTTGATTGCTGAAGCGGATGAGTCTGATGCCTCATTCTTGTCCTTGCATCCGATGGCGGCGATTGTGACTAATATCGACCAAGATCACATGGAAACTTATGACAACAGCTTCGATAAACTAAAAGCCGCTTATATTCAGTTTTTGCAAAACATGCCTTTTTATGGTTTGGCAGTAGTCTGCGGCGATGATCCTGAGCTTTATGCTATGATCGATGATATAGGTCGTCCCGTACTGACCTTTGGCCTTGAGCCTTTTAATGACGTGCAAGCGATTGACGTTGTCGTTGAAGGCACTAAGACCCATTTTACTGTGCTACGCCGTGATCATGAGCCACTACGTTTGACCTTGAATATTCCGGGTATTCATAATGTGTACAATGCGCTTGCTGCTATTACTATGGCTAGCGATGAAGGCGTTGATGACGAAGCAATCAAGCGGGCACTACAGAAGTTTGAAGGGGTAGGCCGTCGTTTTGAGCAACATGGCCCTATCGCCGTTGATAATGGTGATGTGCTACTAATCGATGATTATGGCCATCATCCAAAAGAGGTCGATGCTACTATCAAAGCTGCACGACAAAGCTTCCCTGAGCGCCGTTTAGTAATGATGTTCCAGCCTCATCGTTACAGCCGTACTCGTGACTGTTTTGATGACTTCGTTGAAGTGTTATCGAGTGTTGACGAATTATTATTACTAGACGTTTATTCGGCAGGTGAGAGCCCAATTACTGGCGCTGATACTAAGTCATTAGCACGTAGTATCCGTCTGCGTGGCGCTGTTGAGCCGACTATCGTCGATAAAGCCAATATCGCGCCAGTGATGCAGCGCTTATTACAAGCAAATGATATGCTTATTACCCAAGGTGCTGGTAATGTAGGGCAAATAGCTATCGATTTGGTAGCCAATGGTCTATACCTCAAATAAGATTTTAACAAACATTAAACAACCTAAGCGCTTAACCGTGGGTCTTAAAATTATAGGAGTTATTCATATGAGCGGTAATAATAATAAAGAAAGCTCGAATCAGCCTAATCTAGACGGCGTTGATGCTGCTGCTAATGAGCAAAATAACAGTGCTAACCATGATGCCACTAAAATACAGAAGCCAGAATTGGCATTAGCAGCAGTGGTAAAAACTCAGCAACAGCCAATAGTTAGTAAAGTAAAAGATGCTAGCGAATTCGGCAAAGTAGCTGTGGTATATGGTGGCAACAGCAATGAGCGCAGTGTTTCTTTAGATAGTGGAGCCGCTGTATTACTAGCTTTACAGAATCAGGGTGTTGACGCTACTCACTTCGATCCTAAATATCAACAGATTACCGATCTAATGGCCTATGATCGGGTGTTTAATGTGCTGCATGGTCGTGGCGGTGAAGACGGTGTACTGCAAGGGATGTTACAATGGTTAGATATCCCGCAAACTGGATCTGGCATCCTAGCCTCAGCTTTAGGTATGGATAAAGTTCGTACCAAACAGCTATGGCAAGGGTGTGGTTTGGCGACAGCCCCTTTTGCATTATTAACTGCAGATACTGATTGGCAGCAAGTGGTTAATATGTTGGGTCTACCGCTCATTATCAAGCCAGTTCACGAAGGTTCTAGTATAGGGATGACTAAGGTCAATAATTTAGACGAGCTACCAGCAGCTTATGCAACGGCTATCGGTTGCGGCGATGCGGTAATGGCTGAGCGTTGGATTACTGGCCGCGAATTCACTATCGCTATCGTCGATGATGAAGCTTATCCAGTTATCCGGTTAGAGCCAGCAGATATTACTAACTTCTATGATTTTGACGCTAAGTACAATCGTAATGATACCGGCTACTATATTCCCTGTGGCCTAAGTGCTAGTGAAGAACAGCATCTTCAAGCTCTAAGTCTTGCAGCGTTCCGTGCGGTAGACGCCAAAGGCTGGGGCCGAGTGGATGCTATGCAAGATCAGCAAGGTAATTTCTGGTTGCTAGAGATCAATACCGTTCCTGGAATGACTAGTCATAGTTTAGTGCCGATGGCAGCTAAGGCTCGTGGAATGGACTTTGATCAGTTATGCTGGCATATTTTAGCGCAAACTATATAAGCAGTAATGCTTGATTAGAGTTGATATAGCACAACTTCATGTAAACTTGTGTAAATTCAATAGTCATAGCACGGGTTAGGCTATTGTTTAACGTCAAAATACGTTAAGATTGCCATAACTCTGCTACTCTGATAAAGATTGACTTGTTTTGGTAGTTAAGTATATGATATGTCACAATTTTAACCACTAGGCTCGATAACTAAAGTTGACTACTAAATAAATGACATGTAATTAACCGAATATTTAGATTATTAATGATTTAATTCGACTAAATAAATGCTAATCATTGATTATATGTTAGCGCTTATCACATGTTTATTATGAATATTTTCTTAAGTGACTTATAGTTATTCGTTTATAATGGGCTATGATAGAAGTTTAGATTTAGTGATAAATTAGTAAAGCTGTAGTCTCAAAAGTAACTCAATATTAGCAAAAGTAAATTAGGGGTGAATACCATCATGGCTCAAGCTGTCAATGAAGTAAATGACTTGATGAGTAATGACACCCTTCGTTCGAAGTCTAAGTTGTCAATGCCAAGTTCAGCCAAATATTTTTTTATGGCACTATTTATTGGTTTATTACTACTGATATTGATAATGGGTGCGAAAGCTTTACGAGATGCACCACCTGCCGCTATTCAAGTAAGTAGTGAAGGCTTGACTAGCACTCAATACCAGACCTTAAAACAAGCTATGGACCAACAGAAGGTTAGTAGTTTTTTTACTACTGATCTGCAAGCTTTGCGCGACATAGTTATAGGTATGGCTTGGGTTGATCAAGTGAGCGTAACTCGTGATTGGCAACAAGGTATTGTTATTACTGCGCTGCCCAAGCAAGCTATTGCTAATTTTGGTACTGAGCGTTTAGTAGATGCCAAAGGCGTAGTGTTTGTACCTACCGATAATAAAGACTTACGCCAACAAAGCTTTGCTAATTTGCAAGGTGAAGTTGACCAAGCACCCGTTATCATGCAACAAATGCAGCAAGTTAATGATTGGTATGCTCCTATTGACATGCAAGTAGAGGATATTATCTTAACTAAACGCATGACTTGGTTGATTCGTTTTGATAACGGTCTACGAGTGATAGTTGATAATGAAAATACAGCACAAAAATTACTTAATCTTAGTCAGTTATTGGGTAATCAGTTAAGTAGTCGCCGTGATGAGGTTCAGTCAGTGGATCTGCGTTATAAGAATGGCTTTACTATTACTTGGCATGCGATTGAACCCGTAGTAGCGACTACCGATGCTACTGATGCTAGCAGCAAAGTCGATAGCACTAAGGTTGATAGTACTAAAGTGACTAGTAGCAAAGTCGATAACACTAAGCCTGATAGTACTCAAGTGACTAGCAGCAAAGTTGATACTAAGGTTGCTACTACTGACATTTCTACTACTGAGGTTGACCCTACTAACAGACCCTGATTGTAGCGGATAATTAATTGTAGGTTATAGCCTTTATAAAACTGGGTAAATAGACGAATAATATTACATTTATTTAGATAATAGCCCAAAACACTTTTTTGATGATTTAATGGGGACGTCATATGGTTCCCTGTTTAGCGATAATTTGTCTGGTACCATGAAAAATACTGAAAATCTAGTTGTAGTTCATCTAAGTGCCACTGCAGTTTATGTAGTGATCGGCAGCGTCGTGTCTGAAAAAGACATCCGCATTATGGGCGTTGGGCAAGTCAAAAACAGTGACTTTTACCAAGGCCAGATTAAGCATCGTGAACGTTTACAAAGCGCTATTAAGCAAGCCATTCAAGAAGCCGAAGATGTCGCAAATTGCCGAGTTCATAGCGTATGGTTGACGCTGTCAACACCTGAGCTATCTAGCAAGAATAGCGTCGGCAGCGTGCTGGTTGAAGATGATATAGTTAGCGCTAAAGACATGGTAAAAGCCTTGGCTAACGCTAAATCAAAGGACTTGCCAGCGGATTATTACTTGATGCATTGCTGTCAGCAAGGCGTCTATGTTGATGATCAAGACAATATCGTTGATGACGCTATCGAGATGTTAGCTAAAAACATCAGCGTTATGTATCACATGATGATGATGCCTGTGGTCAGTCGTCAAAATATTCAAAAACTACTACAGAGTTGTGACGTTGGTATTGATCACGTGGTCTTTGATGCAGTGACTAGTGCTGAATATAGCCTAATGAGTGAAGAGCGTCAGCAAGGTATTTGTCTTATAGATATTGGTGCGAGCACAACTAGTATTTGCGTCTATAAAGAAAACAAACTAATATTCACTCATTGTATTGCTATCGGTAGCCATGCGGTAACTATGGATATATCAGCAGACTTTGGTATTTCAATGATAGAAGCTGAAAAGCTGAAAAAATTGCATGGTACTGCGGATATCAATAGTATAGATCCTAGCGTATTCTTGTTATATAAGACGCAAGGATCGAGCGATGCGCTTAATGTACATACTTACAGCTTAGCGCAAATTATTGAAGCACGTTATGTGCAGATATTTACTGAAGTGGCGCGTCAGCTACATGAGGTAGATCTGCTACATTACCTTGATCGCGGTTTTGTACTTACTGGCGGCGGTAGTGCTATTAAAGGCATGGTACCTTTTGCCAAAAAGCTATTGAAAATGCCAGTAGTATTGACCAATACCCATCCTGCAATTAGTGCTTATAACCATTTTGATAATGACGCTTCGTTTAAGCAGCTTAATGATCAAATACATGACAGTGCTTATCAGACCGCCTTTGGTACTCTACTATATAGTCAGAGTGAACAGTTCCGCCACAGTGAGCAAAGTGAGCCGGAAGCTGCCAAGCAGCGACGGGTAAAGAATGTTTTTCAAGGTGTTGGCCAACGTTTTAGTAGTGTGCTCAAAAAAATATTATAGATAGTTACTACAGCTAGCGCTCATAACCAATTATATGAATGCTAACTGTTATTTAGACCCTTATTTATTTCGATTTATTTACCTACATTTATATATAGTCAGTCGATAGCACGTTGTATAAGCGTCATTACGTATCGACCATCATGCTATCTGCAACTGGAGAATCTTTTTATGTCAAAATACACCATGCCACATGACAACCAACCTCAAAGTAATGGCCAAGCACGTTTTATCGTATTCGGTGTCGGCGGCGGCGGCGGTAATGCAGTTGAACACATGGTGCAACAGGGTATAAAAGGGGTGACGTTCGTCTGTGCTAATACAGATAAACAAGCGCTTGATCGCTTAACGGCACCGCACAAGTTACAATTAGGTGCTAAGAGTAACCGCGGTCTTGGTGCAGGCGCTAATCCAGAAGTAGGACGTGAAGCTGCTGAGAGCGAAGAAGAAGCTATTCGCACTTTACTTGAACACTCAGACATGGTGTTTATTACTGCTGGTATGGGTGGCGGTACTGGTACAGGGGCTGCTCCAGTAGTCGCACGTATTGCCAAAGAGATGGAAGTTTTGACGGTTGCTGTCGTCACTACCCCTTTCAAATTTGAAGGGGGCAAGCGCATCAAAGCGGCTAAAGCTGGTATCGAGCAGTTAACCAATTTTGTCGACTCTATTATTACTATCCCTAATGATAAGTTAATGAGCATCTACGGCAATATTTCAATGCAGGATGCCTTCAAAAAAGCTGATGATGTGCTATTGCATGCTGTACAAGGTATAGCTGAAACTATCGCTCGTGAAGGGCTTATCAATATTGACTTTAACGATATCCGTACCGCAATGACTGCTAAAGGTCATGCGATGATGGGTATTGGTCGTGCAAGCGGCGATGATCGTGCTCGTCAAGCCACAGAAAAAGCCATCAGATCACCATTACTTGATGATCTACGCCTAGAAAACGCTAAAGGCTTATTAGTTAACGTTATTTCATCTGAGTCTTTATCTTTAGATGAATTCAACCAAATCAGCGAAATCGTTGAAGGTATCACTGATAATGACGACGCTAACATCTTCTATGGTTCAGTAATTGATGAAGAGATGGGTGATGATCTGCATGTTACGGTTATTGCTACTGGATTGACTTTGAATGAAGACTTAACTGAAGTCGTAGCACCAATACCTTCAGTGACTAGTAATCAGTCAGTTGATCCTAATTTGCATACTAGTGCTTTGAATAGTCAAAAACAGTCGAAAACTCAGACTTTCCAAGACAATATTACTCGTCCTGGCGCAATCCAAGAGCATCAAGCTACCAAAACTAACAGTATTCAAGACTACTTAAAGCGTCAACAAAATAAGTAAGGCTAAAACTGATAGTCATTATTTACAAGTTAGTGGTAGCAACTGTAATAATTTAGTGGAATACTATTAATAGCTATTATTTAGCAATATAGTATTGTTTATAACCATTAGTTATATATCGCTGTAGTTATTGGTTGTTATCAATAGTTATCAAAAAAGCCAACGCTTCGTCGTTGGCTTTTTTTTAGCTTTTTTTTGAATTTTTGCAGCTAATTGACGGTTTAATGCTCCATTAATGGCTATTTTCGTTGTTTATTTAACTATTTAGTTGTTGGTTGCTAATTAGTCAGTAATTGCCTAGTGGCCCTCTTACTGAGCCAAATTTTATAATAAATGGTTGTTGATTTAGCCACTCAATATAAGTAATGAGCAAATTAACGATTTGTACCTATAGCGGATTAGGGGTAGCTAATGGTACACTATGGCAATTGTAACAAAATATGTGAGAGAGTAGCCATGAATCAACGAACTATAAAAACAGCTATAGCCATAACCGGCATCGGTCTGCATAGTGGCGAGCCTGTCGATCTAGAGTTTCATCCACAACCTATTAATACTGGCGTAGTCTTTGAGCGTTCTGATATCATCGGTAGCGCTCCTATTCCTGCTAGTGCTTTTTTAGTACAAGACACTATGATGTCATCGAACTTAGTGTTCGGTGGTACGCGTGTGGGTACTGTCGAACATTTACTTAGCGCCATCGCAGGTGTTGGGGTTGATAATCTGTTAATTCGAGTATCTGCTAGCGAAATTCCAATTATGGATGGTAGTGCTTCTCCTTTTGTAGGGCTATTGCTACAAGCTGGTTTTCGTGAGCAAGAAGCTGCTAAGAGGTTCCTAAGAATCGTTAAGCCCGTAAAAGTGAAAGTTGACGATAAATGGGCAGAACTGCGTCCTTATGATGGCTTTGAATTAAACTTCGAAATAGATTTTGATCATCCTGCTTTTGATAAGAACCATCAGCATGCCCAATTATGCTTTTCTACCCAAAACTTTATCGAAGAGTTAAGCTCTGCTCGCACTTTTGGCTTTTTAAGCGATATTGAAACACTGCGTAGTAATAATTTGGCGTTAGGTGGCAGCATGGACAATGCCATCGTCATCGATGACGCAAAAATCCTCAACGCTGAAGGTTTGCGTTATGCTGACGAATTTGTTCGTCATAAAATATTAGATGCGCTAGGTGATTTATATTTGATTGGCTATCCAATAATTGGTCGTTTTAATGCTTATAAATCAGGCCATGCATTAAACAATTTGCTAGTGCGCGAGATTCTTTCAGACAAAAGTAGCTTCGAAATTGTAACTTTTGATGACAATGTAAGTTGTCCTATCGAATATTTACCTTTGAGTAGCCTAAGTATTGAAGGATGAATACACGAATATACAGGATGTATCGCAACAATTACGTAAGATTACATGCCTTGTGCAATTAATTAGCGCTAAAATGTCAATTTTTAGCTAAGTAAATAATTGATGAATAGCTCTATCCTAAGCCATATAAACCCTTCGCCTAGCAAAAAGTCGTCCTCTCTTTATATTCATATAATGCATATAAAGAGAGGACGACTTTTTTATTATTCAAAAACTATAAAAGATGCCGCTTTAGTCAGCTTTTTTTTAGTTATATTTACATAGAATTACAGTGTAACTTGGCTATTATTCATCATTTAACAGTCGCATAAGGGCATTTTTAAGCTTTTTATCTGTGGTGACATGCTCAGCAGCCTGTGATATAGTCCTTTTTGTATTTTGGCTTAGAGCCCGATATGTACTAGCTTTAGGTTGTTTTGATGAAGTCGTTGTTAGTACAGATGGTTGTGGAGAGTGATAGTTATCATTAGTTTTATTAACTACCACGACACGGATATGCTTGAGTTGTTGAAATGTTAAAGACTGCTCCGTTAAAAGCTGTAGATAAGATTTTTGTAAATAACGGATGTGATTGGCTGCAGTAGTTGAAGTTACGCTGAGAGTTATTTGTTCAGTGCTTAACCCTACTACCCAGCAACTAGCAAGTATTTCATCTGGTAGACAGTCTACTAGAAGCTTTTTAATCTCATTAGTCGCTTCTACATAGAGACGCATATTGTCAGCAAGGGTTTGGGGTAGCGCGCTACCAGCAAAGGTTTGATGATCAATAAGTTGAGCAAGCTGATTAGGCTGTTTTTTTGGCATCGTGATAACTCATCTGATAGGTGAATAAAGCGATAGACAAAACCATTGAGTTAATTACTAACATAGATAAGATTGATCGCAAGCGCTTTGAGAGGTGGTCTAATGCATCGGTAATACTGCCAACGCTCCACTGAAGACTAAAGGTTAGCTGCTTTAAACAGGATTTTATCATGTTTATTTGATAATTATATCCTCTAAATTAATTGATGTTTCGTCACGGATGACGAGCAATCTTGTATTAACAATAGGTAGTAAATTTATGAAACGAGCTTTATTAATATTATCAGTATTGGGAATGGGCATAGCACAAACTAGTGGTGCTGCTGAAATAACCTTTCAACCTAATAATACCTTGACTCATATTACCAATAGCACCATTTCCAAAAATTATGGTTCCACAAAAAATATTTATAGTTCTAACAGTGGTGCTTATGTCTCTAGCAATGATGAAATCAGTCAAGCGATAGATAATCTTAGTGCTCAGGCCAAACAAAAAGAATATAAACTAGCCTCACTAACTAACCGCCTATCTTATGAAAGACAACAGCAATCAGGCTCTGTATTGAATAGTAACTCAGCTCCTGCTATTGCTGCCGCTCATGCTTCAAGAGTGGCTGTATCTAGAAGTACTGGATACTGTGCTCGCTATGTTCGTCAAGCCTTACAGATGGCTGGCTATGACTTCACACCTAATCCTTCAGCTTATCAATACGCTAGTCGTGGTACCCTTAGCAATGCAGGTTTTACTAAAATTAGTAATAGTTCGCAATCACAAGTAGGCGACGTTGTTGTTTATGATCGCTCCTCAAAGCATCCGCACGGACATATCCAGATCTTTGATGGTAATGGTTGGGTATCGGACTTCCGTCAGAGTAGTATCAGCCCTTATAGTGATGCCTATAGCTACACAACATGGCGCGATTCACAATATATGGATGATGCATCAAACCGTGGTATCTACCTAGCAATGGCTGAATAACAGATCGCTTAAGACGGCTATAGACTTATAATGCTCAAAAAACTCAGCAATGCTATTTAAAGCATCGCTGAGTTTTTTTGCATCTGCTGCTTATGTTGGTTATTAAAGGCTATTTAGGATTGCATACAGCGGTTATTGATTGAATGCTGTCCAGTATTGGCGTTGATGGAAATCGGGTGGAGTTGCGTGCCTAGGGGCGAAGTATAAAACAACCTTATCGAAGCTTAAAATTACACAAGGATGTAGTAAACCAATATTGTGATTCAAGCTCATTTCGTCGGCCTTGGTAGTAGTCATCGTAAGCTGATCTAAGTCAACAGAGAAACCACATTCATAGGCATGATCAGTATTACCATTGCTAGTAAAAGGGTGGCTGACAATACTGGACTCAATGTTGATGTTCGAATCAGATTTTAGCAGCGATTGAATGGACCGCTTTGATTGGCTTGTGGGATAAATAGGCCAATTGATATCCACCCTATGCTCGCCATTGGGCTGTAACAAAGGGTTAGGAGGTAAAGAGCTGGGCTGGCGATAGCTATTAAATTCATAAACAGCATAACTGCCACTTGGACTGGCATTAATTTCAATATAACCAGTCGGATATTCTATTGTAGTTGTAGCATTAGCAACTGGCTTTAGCTGGCTAGCTATAAAGCACTCAAGACAAGTCTGCTCCCATAAATAGTCAGTAAACTTAACTTGCTGCTGCTGCCATTTTGGCCAATTTAACTGATCTGCTAAATACTGGCTAGGCAGTTGTATTTTATAGTTCAGATAGAGCTGAAGCGTTGACTGTGGCATAAGAGTGGCGCTCACAGTAACTTGAATTGCTAACAGTTGCGATACAGATACCCCAAGTTGCTCTGCATTTGCGGCTAAATTTTCAGTAGCCAGCTGTAGCTGAAAGAGTTGACTCATAATGTTGATTCACAGTAGCAGTTGCTATTTGTAGTAAAAAATATAAAACAAAGGCCGCGGTAGCTATTACTCGCGGCCTTTATAGTTATCACTCTTACAATAAGCAATTTTAGCTTATTATAGTTATTCTGCGTGACGCGCCAAATTTGAAAGCTTTGGATTGGCATTTGGGTTTTGACGTAGTAATAAAGCCATGCGTCCAATAGTGTGAATCAGTTGGGCTTTGGCAGCAACAGCAAGTTCAGTGCAAACTAAGTCGCGTTCAGCCTTACTACCAGCAGGCAATTTGACTTTAATGAGCTCGTGATCGTTTAGAGCACGATTAATTTCTTCGGTGATAGCTGGGGTAACGCCGTTATTACCAATCATAACTATGGGTTTTAGCTCATGACCGATACCTTTTAGGCGTTTGATTGTAGCGTTGTCGAGTTGCATATAATTCCTAAGCGTTAATAAAATAAAAAGGTAATGACCATCGTAGGCTGATGACTATTATAAATAACTTATACTCATCTTGCACGGAAACTGTAGAATTGTGCACGATTTTAGCGAATGAAGATGTTAAACTGGATGCTTTAGCTCATTATAGACGCTACTGAACAATAAAGCAGTTAAATGATGGTTATCACCTTCTATTTAGAGGGTTGGTTTCGGTTAATGACTAAGCTTAATAGTGAATTTAAACAAATAAGCTTAATGGCTAAGTTTCTTAATCAAGTAACGCTGTAAAAACTGTTTATTTAAAAATTATAAACCCGTATATCCGTAATAATTGCTCATGGCTATAGTCATGAGCGGCTGAGTAATACTTAATAATCATAGTCAATAAGCATAATTGATAGTCATAGCAATAGGAGTAATTATTTTGGCCACGCGTATCGATAATAAAAAGCTAACCAAAAGTAGCCGCGCTTGGATAAAAGAACATATTGATGATCATTATGTGAAAAAAGCCCAACAAGATGGCTATCGTGCACGTGCCGCTTATAAACTCATTGAGATCAATGACAAGACTAATCTTATTAGTAAAGGTATGACCGTAGTTGATTTAGGAAGTGCTCCGGGTAGTTGGTCACAAGTAGCCAGCAAATTGGTTGGAGAAAAAGGAACATTAATAGCTTCTGATATTTTAGCCATGGATGCCTTGGCAGATGTTACCTTTATTCAAGGGGATTTTCGCGAAGCAGCAGTTTTTGACAGTATTATGGCTGAGGTCGGCGACAGGTCAGTAGATGTAGTGTTGTCAGATATGGCCCCTAATACTGCAGGCAATAGTGCTATTGATCAGCCACGAATGATTTACTTATGCGAGCTGGCAGTAGATTTTGCTTTGGCCACATTGCCAGAGGGTGGGGCGTTGATCATGAAAGTATTCCAAGGTTCTGGAACACAAGAGCTACGTAAAAAGATGCAGATTGATTTTAGTAAAGTGCGTACGATTAAACCTGATGCATCACGCCCGCGCTCAAAAGAGGTGTTTTGGATAGCTATAAAATAATTTATATATTCAGGCTATTCAATAGGTTATGATAAGTTGATAACCTATGATAAATCATCGGTAAGCTCCTTTAAAGCAGATAGAAACTGCTACAATTGTTAACTCAATAAACTCAACCTATGTATTGAATAATAAGAGTTAAATCCACATATAATGCTATATTAACTTTGTTTCTAGTATTTATTTTAAGCAAAGTCGTCTGATAATAAACGATTAAGTTTATAGGCGTCACGTGTCAAGTTGACACACCAATAAGTAAGGGATGGGAAAACTAGTGAGCGACATGGTAAAAAATACCTTATTGTGGCTGGTGATAATCGGCGTTTTGGTGCTGGTATTCAGCGGCTTTGATAAATCTACTGAGCCTGATAGCCTAAACTACTCTGAATTCGTGACCGCAGTGTCCGAAAATCAGGTAGCTAGCATTGAAATTGACGGCGAGCAAATCACTGGCGAGAAGAAAAATGGTTCAACTTTTGAGACCATTCGCCCTGCTGTAGCTGATGAACAGCTACTACCGCTACTGCGTGAAAACAAAGTAAATATTGAAGGTACGGCACCTAAGCGTCAAAGTGTCTTAATGCAGTTGTTAATTGCCAGCTTCCCAATCCTGTTGATTATCGGCCTCTTTTTATTCTTTATGCGTAATATGCAAGGTGGCGCTGGCGGGAAAGGTGGCGGTCCGATGAGCTTCGGTAAATCGAAAGCTAAAATGCTTACTGAAGACCAGATCAAAGTAAACTTCGACGATGTGGCTGGTTGTGAAGAAGCCAAAGAAGAAGTCGTTGAAGTAGTTGAGTTCTTACGTGATCCTGACAAATTTACTAAACTTGGTGCTACTATTCCACGTGGTATTTTGATGGTAGGTCCACCGGGTACTGGTAAAACACTGTTAGCGCGAGCCATTGCAGGTGAGGCTAAAGTACCATTCTTCTCAATTTCAGGGTCTGATTTTGTGGAGATGTTCGTCGGTGTTGGTGCTTCTCGTGTCCGTGATATGTTTGAACAGGCCAAGAAAAGTGCGCCATGTATCATCTTTATCGATGAGATTGATGCAGTAGGTCGCCATCGTGGTTCCGGCATGGGCGGTGGTAATGATGAACGTGAGCAGACGCTTAACCAATTACTAGTTGAGATGGATGGTTTTGAAGGTAATGAAGGCGTTATCGTTATTGCGGCAACTAACCGTGCCGATGTACTCGATAAAGCTTTATTACGTCCAGGCCGTTTTGACCGTCAAGTACAAGTAGGCTTGCCAGACATTAAAGGTCGTGAGCAAATTTTAAAAGTGCATTTGCGTAAGCTGCCTAACACTACTGGGGTCGATGCCAATTCACTGGCTCGTGGTACTCCTGGATTCACTGGTGCACAGCTTGCCAACTTAGTGAACGAAGCTGCATTATTTGCCGCTCGTCGCAGCAAACGCAGTGTAGATATGAATGACTTTGAAGACGCTAAAGATAAGCTATACATGGGTCCTGAGCGTAAGTCTATGGTCATCCGTGAAGAAGAGCGTCGTGCTACTGCTTATCATGAGTCAGGCCATGCGTTAGTCGCTGAACTTTTACCAGGCACTGATCCTGTACATAAAGTCACTATCATGCCACGTGGCTTTGCCCTTGGGGTAACTTGGCAGCTGCCTGAGCATGACCAAACTAGTCTTTATAAGTCAAAAATGCTCAGTGATATCGCTATCTTGTTCGGTGGTCGGATTGCAGAAGAAGTGTTTATTAATCAGATGTCAACGGGCGCTTCTAATGACTTTGAGCGTGCTACTAAAATGGCACGAGCGATGGTCACTAAATACGGTATGTCTGATGCGTTAGGCATCATGGTCTACGAAGATGATGATAATTCGCAAGGCTACTTTGGTGGCGGTGGACGCTCTATTTCAGAAGCTACTCAGCAAAAAGTAGATGATGAAGTGCGCCGGATGTTAGAAGAGCAGTATGATATCGCTCGTGAGCTAATCGAAGCCAACCAAGATAAGATGCATGCTATGGTAGATGCTTTAATGAAGTGGGAAACTATCGATCGGGATCAATTACAAGATATCTTAGCTGGTGAAGCACCACGTGCACCAAGAGTTTATCAACATAATGAAGTCAATCTCTCGAAAGATCATACGACTACTACTGTTACACCACCGCCATTACCAGCGATGTAGAGTAGGCTGTTAGCTTTATAAGTTGATTGAGTATTATGGTAAGAAGCCCTTTCTAGTAAAGGGCTTTTTTTTGTGCAAATTTGCGCTTAATAATGAGTTTAGTACTAAGGCTGATGAATAGGAAGCGTTACCAACGATAAAGAATCGCTAGTAAGCGCTACTTACTCCTAAGGTTATTTTACTGCTATGATAAGTAAGATTTGTTACCTTACCTATAAATATTTCTACTATTGGATGGCTCATGTCATTATTTCAGCCTTTACCAGCATATAAAATAACTAGTCGTCATAAAGTGCTAGACTTATCCCAGCCTCATATTATGGCCATATTAAATGTGACTCCTGATTCCTTTTCAGACGGTGGTCGGTTTAATGGCGTTGACGAGGCCGTTAGCCACTGTCAAGAAATGATACGAGCAGGGGCAACTATTATCGATATTGGTGGTGAGTCTACTCGGCCCAATGCTGAAATCATCGGCACTACTGAAGAGATTAATCGAGTTATACCAGTAGTGAAAGCCATTCGTAAGCAGTGCGGTGATGATATATGGCTGTCTATCGATACTAGCAATCCTGCGGTAATAGAAGCCGCTGTTGCAGCAGGAGCAGATATTTGGAATGATGTGCGCGCGCTAAAACGTCCAGGTGCAGCAGCCATGGCAGTGCAGCTGGATATACCTATTATGCTAATGCATATGCGCGGTGAACCGACGACTATGAACGACTTGGCACACTATGAGGATGTTATAACTGAAGTGAGTGCTGAGCTGATTGCTCGTATAGAGCAAGTTACTGCTGCTGGCGTCAAGCATGATAAGATAATCATTGATCCAGGCTTTGGCTTTGCTAAGAATTATGAGCATCATTGTGCGCTATTAACCCAATTGCACCGCTTACAATCGCTTGAGTTGCCAATCATATTCGGCATTTCTCGTAAGCGTTTTTTGGCAGAAGTGCTACAAAAAAGCGGGGTGGCAACGGTGGCAGATACGCAAGCCGTACAACGTGATGCTGCGAGCACTGCGGCAGGATTATTAGCATTACAACAAGGGGCTAGCATCATCCGTACTCATAATGTCGCCATGATGCAGCAAGCAGTAGCCTTATGGCAACAGCTAGTGGCTTATGATATTGATAACAATAACAAAAGTGCTAGTACTAGTACAAATAGCAGTAATAGTATCAATGTCAGCAGCAGCAGCAGCAGCAGCAGCAGCAGCAGCAGCAGCAGCAGCAGCATCAACACCAACACTAGTAGCAAGATGTAGTTTCGATGGCCTATTTCAACTTTTATAATATACAGAGCATATTCTATGAGCACTATCGATTCAGGGATTAATAAACCAGCGCAACAGCCGGAAGCAACTACTGAGCAGCGCCGTATTATTTATCAAGCACGCCGCGGACTCAAAGAGTTGGATTTTTATATCGACCCTTATATTAAAGAGCTTTATCTACTAGCGACTCCTGCTGAGCAGCTGACCTTTGCGGAGATGCTTACTTATGAAGATCCGGATTTATTAGATTATTTTACCAATCAGAGCCAACCAGAAGATAAAGCGGTATGGGCACTAGTAAACAAGATCAAAACATGGCGCCAC
The DNA here is from genome assembly GCF_019279065.1 of Psychrobacter sp. BF1. Classification (NCBI taxonomy): domain Bacteria; kingdom Pseudomonadati; phylum Pseudomonadota; class Gammaproteobacteria; order Moraxellales; family Moraxellaceae; genus Psychrobacter; species Psychrobacter sp. BF1. Next base: position 69,613 of record NZ_JAGYWV010000009.1, on the reverse strand, counting down.
GGCAAAGGGTTATGATAGCGATGACTACTATAAAATAATTGCTAGCAGTTATAGAGCCAGCTAATGCAGAATTTTTATGACGTCATTAGCTAAGGTATAAGCCTAAGGATATGATACTTATGACTTCGCTACGCATTGACACAGCTATCGGTACTAGTAGTTATTTAAGGCTGCTGCTATATGTGGCATTGACTAGCGTACTAATACTATTAGCTTGGTCGGCTAATTTATCGCTTTGGCAATATGGGTTACTAATAACTGTAACTGCGCTGGTAGGAAGTTATTTGGCTTTATCGCGACCAATCTTGCTGCACTTAAGTCAGCCACCCCTAAGTCAACCGCTTAATCAAGGCTGGCAACTGCTAATGCGTACCGGCCATGGTGATAAGTTATGGCAAGCTGATCTAGTAAAAGTATATCGTTATCAGGCTATTATTCATTTTAGTTTCCAGCTGGTTGAACCTTATCGTAAACCTTGGGCAGTGACAGTATATCGTGACCAGATGAGTAAGGAGCAGTGGCAACAGCTAAATATACTAGCTACGGTTACCTATGTGCACACTTGAGAGTGGGATACAGGAATTAAATGTGCCGATTAAAAGCGCTGTGTTAAACGATAACTAAATTTTTATGGTTGGTTATCTAAGTGCTACAGCCTATAACAAAATGCCTATCTAGATAGTTATTGATATCTGCTATCTTACTTGAATAGCTATTCCCTATCTCTTTGATAGGGATGCTGACATGAAAGTTACTAATCGTTATTTGGCCAAACCAATATCTCAATAATAAAAGGATGATACCATGAGTTTATTAGGAAATTTAGTTTCACAAGTTGCCCGTAGTGCTTTAGACCCACAAGACGCTCAGCGCAATCCCGTTAATCAACAAAGTGCGCCACGCCGTACTGGTGGACTAGGGGATATATTGGGTAGCGTATTGACTGGCGGTAGCCATCAGCCACGAGACTACAATCCGCAGCAGTATGAGCGTCAGCAAGACAATGGTTTTGGTCTGGATGATATTATAGGCGGCTTAGGTGGGCTGATGGGCGGTAACCAACGTGGCGGTATGAGTTCAGGTTCAGGCGGCTTAGGCGATATTTTAGGCAGTGTGCTAGGTGGTGGACAACGCCGCAGTGGCTTCGGTGGCAAAGGCATGCTGGTAGCTGCTTTAATGCCTATGGTACTCAGCTGGGTACAACGTAATGGTGGCTTGAGTGGCGCATTATCTAAAATAATGGGTATGGGCTATGAGAGCCAAGCTAAGTCTTGGATGAGTAATAACCAACAAAATGACAATCTTGATCCCAACGAAGTCAGTCGCTTATTTGATGAAAATGAGATTCAGCAAGTAGCTGCGCATACAGGAGCTAATGATAGCGAAGTCCGTCAAGGTTTAGCGGAACTATTACCTGAAGTAATGAATCAGCTGACTCCTAACGGTAACTTAGATCACGAATCTGAAGCCAACCAAGAGATTGATCAAATTATCAACCAACTATCTAGCCGCTTAGGTAGCTTAAAATAGTAGTTTTATGCTATTGATTATGAATAGATAAATAAATTATTATAAAAGTGAGTTTATAGATAGCTAAAGAGTACGCTAAATAGCGTGCTCTTTTTTATTGTCTATGATAAAGCAGCACTCATATAGTGGTTATATGTCATCTATATAGTTAGTTGATGGTTACTTCACAGTTTAACTGTGCTTTAATTATAAGTTAGTAACACCCAGTGTTATATATCAAGCCTATTAGATCAATAAATTAGAGAAGAGAGTAGATGATGCCGTTTAAGCCCATACCTAGTGCCATTGCTATTTTAGTGGCTTTAATTATTTGGTTTATCATTCCTATACCTACTGGCGTGACCCCTGAAGCTTGGCATATGTTAGCGCTATTTATTGGAACTATTGTGGCTATTATCGGTAAAGCCTTACCAATTGGGGCTATTGCTATTATCGCTGTAACTTTAGTAGCGCTTACCGGTGTTACTAATGAAAGTCCAAAAGAAGCTATTGCCGATGCCTTATCTAGCTATTCAAGCCCACTGATTTGGTTGATTGGGATAGCAGTTATGATCTCACGAGGCTTGATAAAAACTGGTCTAGGGCGGCGTATTGCTTATTACTTTATCTCTATTTTTGGTAAAAAAACTATCGGCGTGGCTTATTCACTAACCGCAGCTGAATTAATGATTGCCCCTATTACCCCCTCTAATACTGCACGAGGTGGGGGTATTATTCATCCGATTATGAAGTCTATTGCGCAAAGTTTTCACTCGACTCCTGAGGAGGGCAGTCAAAAAAAGATCGGTAGTTACTTAGCGATGGTCAATTATCACGCTAACCCTATCACTTCAGGGATGTTTATTACTGCAACCGCTCCCAACCCTTTAGTCGTTGACTTAGTCAATAAAGCTACTGGTGGTGATATTCAGCTGTCATGGACTACATGGGCAGTGGCGATGTTTATACCAGGTATGTTGTGTTTGATATTGATGCCAATAGTTATTTATCTTATTTATCCTCCCGAAGTTAAACAAACCCCTGATGCTAAGAATTTTGCAAAAGACAATTTGCGGGAGATGGGGCAGGTAAGTACTCAAGAGAAGATCATGCTTGGGGTGTTTGCGCTAATGCTTATATTATGGGCCAATATACCGGCGTTACTCTTAGGTGAGCAATATAGCGTCGACGCTACCACTACAGCGTTTATTGGCCTCTCCACTTTGATACTGACTGGGGTGCTGACTTGGGACGATATACTCCAAGAGAAATCGGCTTGGGATACTATTATTTGGTTCGGTGCCTTGATTATGATGGCCTCATACCTAAATAAACTAGGGCTAATCAGTTGGTTTTCAGAAAATATTCAAGCTATGATCGCGATGACGGGCTTAGGTTGGATCGGAGCAGTAGTGATTCTAACTTTAGTATATCTTTATATTCACTACCTCTTTGCAAGTACTACGGCGCACATCACTGCTCTCTTCGCAGCTTTCTATGCGGTTGGACTGAGCTTAGGTGCGCCACCGATGCTGTATGCGCTAATTCTGGCAGCAGCTGGTAATATTATGATGACCCTAACCCATTATGCAACTGGTACGGCGCCAGTTATTTTTAACTCAGGTTATGTGACACTTGGAGAATGGTGGGGAGTTGGCGCAGTAATGAGTGTAGTGAACTTAGTGATTTGGATTGGCGCAGGTCTACTATGGTGGAAGTTCTTGGGCTATTATTAATTTCACCCTCAATTGATATCAGATGTGAGTTATCGCTAAAAATTCGCAGAAGCTCCTAAGTAAGCTTAAGTCTCTACTGCTAAAAGCGCTCATCTAAAGTATCTAGAGTATAGTTGAGCGCTTGAAAGCAAACATCACCATTAAAACCGCGATATTGTAAAAAACGTAGTTGTTTAGCTTTTTCTTTTTGTTCAGTAGGAATATGGTCGCCATATTTTTTGGTACGGGCAGTCACTGCTAGTTTGAGCCAATCAACCCCCTCAACTAAGCTGTCCTCATCTTCATCAACGAACTCGCTAAACTCCTCAGAATCAGTATTAGCCATGTCAATAAGCTCATCAATATTACTGGGCATATCGATATTTTTTTTATAAAATTCTTGTCTAATATGGCCACGGCCACGACCCTTACGAATGCTTTCACGAATCAGCATCAAAGTCGTACGATAATCGCTTTGATAGCCTTTTTGTGCAAACTCATCTAGTAAGGTATCAATGCTATCTGGGTCTTGCTCCTTGTCGAGTAGCTTTTGCTTGAGCTCAGCTCGTCCATACTCACGGCGAGACAAGTAATAAAAAGCCAGCCAACGTAAGCGACTCTCAGCTTTGATAGCATCTAACTCAGCTTGTTTTTGCTCAGGCGTGCGTAGATAGGCCTTTAAAGCAGAGGGAAGATTATCTGTTGAATGAATGGTTTCGCTACTGCTGTCATTGTTACTATCGACAGCCTGGTTTTGACTAAGGTGGCCATCTTGCTTTATTTCTGCGAGCATCTGCTTGATACTTTGTGCCGCAGGCGGCTGATAGATAGGGGCGTCATTAGGTTCAGCAATAAAGTCTGAGGCGGGATGAAAAGTTTTTTTCTTTTTTTTCTTATTATTGGAGTTGGATTTAGCAGCTTGAACTGAAGAGCCGATAGCAGACTTTGGGTAAAGAGTTTGGCTGAAGAGTGCGTCGTCTACGCTAGAGCTAGACGCGATTGGCTGTTTATCGTTTGAATAGTAAGCTTTAGATTTTTTATTTTGCTTACGTTCAGATACAGTAGAACTAGCCGAGTCGCCTGACGACTCAGCTAGTATTTCGGCTAAGGTTTTAATCTGCATAATAGTTAATCACGCGAGTTATATCACAGCGCCTAAGCAAGCAGCTGCTATTGTATTGGTTCTGCTGCTAGTTCTTCATCAGCTTCTTCAACTTTTGCTGGTTTACCATCATCAACTGGGCCTAGTTTTTCGGCACGGATTTTGGCTTCAATTTCTTCAGCAATAGCAGGGTTTTCTTTGAGATAGATGACTGAATTGGCTTTACCTTGACCAATTTTTTCATCGCCATAGCTATACCAAGAGCCCGCTTTACCTACGGCACCGATTTCAACGCCTAAGTCGATTACTTCTGCTAAATGGTTAGTACCTTCACCATAAGTAATTTCGAACTCTGCTTGACGAAAAGGCGGAGCCATTTTGTTTTTGATGACTTTGACACGAGTCTGGTTACCGATGATTTCATCACCATTTTTGACTGCACCAATACGGCGAATATCCATGCGTACAGAAGCGTAAAACTTTAGAGCGTTACCGCCAGTAGTCGTCTCTGGGCTACCAAACATTACCCCGATTTTCATACGGATTTGGTTAATAAACACTACCATACAGTTAGAGCGTTTGGCATTACCAGTAATTTTACGTAGGGCTTGACTCATCAAACGTGCTTGTAAGCCCATATGTGAATCACCCATCTCACCTTCGATTTCAGCACGTGGCGTCAAAGCAGCTACTGAGTCAATAACGATCATATCGACTGCACCTGATCGTACCAGCATATCAGTGATTTCAAGCGCTTGTTCGCCATTATCAGGCTGAGAGATCAATAAGTCGTCAGTGTTGATACCAAGTTTGCGTGCATAGACTGGATCTAGAGCATGCTCAGCATCAATAAAGGCACAAGTACCGCCTTGCTTTTGGCACTGGGCGATTGCTTGTAAGGTCATAGTGGTTTTACCTGAGCTTTCAGGACCATAAATCTCAATAATACGACCTTTAGGGAGACCGCCAATACCGAGAGCAATATCTAATCCAAGCGAGCCTGTTGAGACTACATCAACATCCATAGCGGCTGAATCGTCACCCAGATGCATAATAGTATTTTTGCCAAATTGCTTTTCGATTTGACCTAATGCTGCTTTAAGTGCTTTAGCTTTGTTCTCGTCCATAATGGACTCCTTGTTATCAACAAATATTATTAACAGATAATTTAAATATAAAACCATCTCAGCTAGCAGTTAGTGACTGATACTTAGCATCACCTAATAAGTAAACTATCTTAATAGCCAGTAAGTCGTTTTATTAGTAAATAGGGCTTACCTTGCTATAATTGCTAGCGTTAAATCATACAACCATTAAGGTCATACCAAAGGTATAGCATTGAGAGTGAAACAAACAGTGCAAGATGATATGAGTGACATATCATCTTACTATACAGGAAATATCAACGATAAAAAGTCAATAATAGTCAGGCTTTGCCCAGACATTATAGAACAGGGTTAGACGTTTGCTGTTACGGCCACCTGTTTATTAGATGAGGTAATTATAGCAAAATCCAAGGCTTTTATTTAGTGACCCTAGACGCTAAGCGACAATCATTGTCGCGTAAATTTTTAATATTTTAGTAGTTAATTAAGGTTACTTATTAGACGAAAGATGCTATAAATAAGCAGTAGGCCTTATTATTCATAGTCTATAATTTAATGCTGTTGAGAATAGTTTAGGCTTCAGTGTGATTTGTATCATTAAATGGTTCACCTATTAGCTATTAACGATTCAATAAATTTGCAACATTATTGGATGCCGTTGTCAATATTTAATTGACTCAGGACTATAAAATAATTGATATTAGTTCTTAAGCTGTGAAACATAGATATTATTAATAACTTAATTAAAAATAATCTAAAATAATTTTATATCTATTTAAATTATGTATAAGCTATTGATTTTATTGAAATTATAAATTGTATAAAAAGTAACCAATTTTACCTTATCCTTTAAGCTATCAACTCAGATCGCTGTCAAGTAGTGAGTTATCCACAGGGTTATCCACAGCTTCTGGGGAGAACTCAGCAAACCCTTATGCTGTCACTGTTTGCGCAGATGGCAAAACCACTGGCGCTTATAGATTAGAGCTAAAAAGGGCTAACTGCTGCTAATAACTACTACTAAAGTCACTAATAACAGCGAGGTTTCACATCAGCTACGGTTATCTGTAGAGGGCTGATTATAACTAGCTGACGGCTGATAGCATAAAACAGCAGCTCAGATAAAAATAATAACTAATTAAATTAGCCGACTGAGCACTGAGAAAAATCATCCTGTAGAGGGACAAGCAAAAAACCCTAGTCTATCTAAACTGAGCTATCAACTATTTATCAGCAGACCTAAAAAAGCGACTGTCTAAGCAGTCGCTATGTTTATGGATACAGTAGTCGTTATCAGCTGGTCACAGGTTTAGTCTTTAGTATAAATAAGATCCCAAACCCCATGACCACTCTGCAATCCACGACGCTCAAATTTAGTCATCGGACGAAAGTCGGGGCGACTAGTAAACTTGCCTTTACCGGCCTGATTGGTTAGCCCGTTAAAATCATCTAGCACCTCAATCATCCAAAACGCATAATGTTCCCAATCAGTGGCAGTGTGGAACCAGCCGCCTTGTTTCAGGCTGCGGGTAACAATAGCCATGCGCTCTGGGCTGACAAAACGACGTTTATAATGGCGCTTTTTTTGCCATGGATCAGGAAAGTATAATTGAATACGATCGATATGATTTTCCGGAAGTTGTTTGAGCAGCTGGATAGCATCGCCATTGATAATTTTTATATTGGTTAAATTCTGCGTACCCGCCATATAAGCACATTTGCCAATACCTGGCTCATGTACTTCCACGCCAACGAAATTACGCGTAGGCTCAGCAGCTGCCATCTCAATGAGCGAATCACCAAGGCCAAAGCCAATCTCTAGGGTGAGAGGCGCTGCACTGCCGTTGACCGTATCAGCGAACAGTATGCGTAGATCATGAATGTTGTCTAAATCACCATCGCCATAGCTATTGTTGACTAAGTATTGGGCAAATTCTGGAGCAGTCAGAGCTTGCTCAGCATTCTTATTCATATGAGTACGACGTTTCATAAAAGTATTAACGATACGCATATGCTTGCTGTTAGCAGCTTCCTTATCTTCAGAAGCTACTACTGAATCCTCACTAATAATATCTGTAAAATTATCAGCTTGGTCGTCAGTAGGTTTATCAGGGTGAGGATGTTGACTCATAAGATTAGTGGCACTTAATAAGAGAAAAATATAAGCACATTATAGGCGAAATAGTTTCTACTGTGAATGTATATCACACTTTTGCTTATAAGCAACGTAAGCCATTATAAGTTGCCCTATAATGACAGAGGTTTTTATAAAAATACTGATGTCAAAAAATAGTTAAAAACCTCATTAGCCCTATTTTAATAACCAACAGAAGAGTCTACTGTCATGTTATTTATCGAGACCGATTCGCCACCACCATTTTATCAACCAAAGCTCACAGCTACTAAGCGTAAACAGCTGGATCAATGGTTTATTGGTCAGCGTACTCAAAACTATTATCTCAAGCGTTTTGCGGAGTTTGACCAACAAGGCTATTTGTCACCCAAATGGCATTGGGCAGCTTTTTTTATTACTTTTCCTTGGCTGCTTTATCGTAAGCGCTATATGGATGCACTAGTTTATAGCGTGGCGGGATGGTCATTTATTCAGCTGAATATTGCTATTGTATTGGTTGCTTTTGAATTTGTGGCTATGTCTTTTATAGCTGACGTCTACCAAATGCCTATACGCTTCGGTATTGCTGCTATTATTTGGTTGTTTTGGTCATTTATGGTGGCCCGATGGACAGATGCGTATTATTACCGCATGGCGCGTCGTGAGATCGCTGATGCGCTTGAAGATAACCCACGTGATGAAGCGGCACAAAAAGCGCACCTTAAACGTGAAGGTGGGGTGAGTTTATTTGGTCTTGGCTTAGGTTTTGGTTTCTTTGGTTTTGCGATGATGGTCATTTATGTGCAGTTCTTGCCTATTGTTGCTAAGCCAAAAGAGAATGAAGTAGTGTTCGATGCTTATGATATTACCAAGACCGCTCAAAATCGAGTAGCCATTATTTATGAGCAAACCGGTCGTTGTCCAACTGAGCTACCAGTAGATAGTGATAATCCACAAGTACGTATAAGTCTCAGTACCCAAGTAGAGGGCCAGCCTTCAGCAGATTGTGCCATTATTGGGACTATCCAACAGGTCAGGTTTCCTATACGCCATCTTAATAATCAAACCTTTATGTTCTATCACCATACTGACACTGATAGCTGGCGTTGCACCAGCTCACTCAATGAAAAACAAGCACCTCCATACTGCGCTAATGACTAAACTTTAAGCATCAAGTATTAAGCATTGCCGATTGTCATACCCGCTACTAGGAACAGCTGCTGTTGCAAAAACAGCTGTTTTTTAGTCGATAGTTTACACAGTCATGGCTTTAGAAAACCAGCAGGGTATAGCAAGGGTAGAGGGTAAAAACCATTACCGTTTCGGCTCAGTTACAATATTATCTTTATCCGAGTCATTGGCATTATCAACCGGCGTCGCTTGGTTTTTTAGAGCTTCATAAAACTCAGTAAGATCCAACTTGCGCCCTTTATCAATATCCTCATCAAACAAGCTCTCAAGTTCCGCTCTTGCCGATTGAGCAGAGGCAATCATACTTGCTTCATCGTCATAGATAGCTTGCTGACGCTCTATCAAATCATCGTCGTAATCACGGAAAGTCTCAATGGTTTCGCGGGCTTTTTCAGGGGAGATACCCAATAGTTGCAGTGACTCACGTGACATATCGAGTGACGATAAATAAGTCTCGCGCCAAATATGGCGTACACCTACTTCACGTAAGCGATAATAATGCTGACGATCGCGCGCCCGAGCTAAAATGACTAAATCAGGGTAGTTGCGGTGCAGATACTGTGCGGTAGTGACAGAACGTTCTAAATCGTCAACGGCAATAATGAATATTCGCGCTTTATCAATACCCGCAGCTCGTAAAATCTCAGGGTTTTTCGGGTCGCCATAGTAGACTTGGTTACCAAATTTACGCACGAAATCTACCCGATTAGCAGAGCGCTCGATAGCGGTAAACTCAATATTATGCATACGCAGTACCCGACCTATGATCTGCCCGACACGGCCAAAACCGGCAATAATGACCGGATGCTCGTGATCAGGGATAGTATCGTAGTCACGGCTGGGTTTGCTCTTAGCAAAAAATGGCTCACCGAGCTTTTCTAGTAATAAAAAAGCAACTGGCGTAAGGGCCATAGAGATAGTCACGATAAGGTTGAGCATATTAGCTAGCTCAGGAGGCAAGACATTTTGCGCCGAGGCCACACTAAACAGGACAAATGCAAACTCACCCCCTTGCGCTAAGGTGACACCGAGCCGAATACTAGTAGGTCCGCGATTACCTGAGAGTTTAGCGATGGCCGCTACTACTGCAAACTTGATCAGCATCAGGGCGATGGCACAACCAATGATAAATAGCGGCTTAGCTATAATAAGTTTTACATCAGTAAGCATGCCGACTGACATAAAAAATAAGCCAAGTAATAGCCCTTTAAAGGGTTCAATACTAGCCTCTAGCTCATGACGATACTCAGAATCGGCAAGTAGCACACCGGTTAAGAATGCTCCCAATGCCATTGATAGGCCAATCTGTCCCATCAAGATGGACACCCCCATGACAATGAATAGTGCTACTGCTGTCAATAACTCTGTTGCACCACTTGAGGCTACAAACTTAAAGAATGGCCTTACAATGTAACGGCTAGCAATGATTAAGCCGGCAAATACCGCAAAAACTTTAGCGAAGTAAATAAGGTCGTAGCTCTGTTCCCGTACTCCAGAAAAGAAGGGAATAACCGCTAGTAAGGGGATAACGGCGATGTCTTGGAATAGTAAGATAGTAAAGGCTTCACGGCCATGCGTACTAGAGAGCTGCTCCTTCTCGGTTAAAATCTGCAACACAAAAGCAGTAGAGGACAAGGCGAGACCAAAACCGACAATAAACGCAGTATCTAAATGTAGAGAAAAAACCTCATACAAAATAGCCATCAATATCGTGCCAGTAACCCCGACTTGTAAGCCACCGAGTACGAAAATAGAGCGACGCAGTGCCCAAAGCCGTGAAGGCTGCAATTCAAGGCCAATGATGAACAATAGCATCACCACCCCAAACTCAGAAAAGTGCAATAAGCTCTCAGCATCGCCTGCGACATCAAGGGCGCTTGGGCCTAATATCAAGCCGGTAATCAAATAGCCAAGAACAGTGGCAATACCAAAGCGCTTGCCAAGCGGGACAAACAGCAGCGCTGCTCCCAAAAATATAGTAGCTTGAAGCATCAAATTTGGTGAGCCGGCAGCGGCAGCGAACATAGTAAATCCCTAGCTATTAAAAAAAATATAATTGAGGTGACAAGTTAGATTATTTATTTCTTTTTATAGATCTTCCACAAGTCATTATTAGCCAATGGCTGGCTATAAGCGTCATTACGACGCTTACGTGGGGTCTGCCGACTATCAACAACTTTAAAGTCTGGTAAGGCCTGTATAATCAGGCCTGTACGATAAAAACGTAACCGTTCCGGCTCCAACATCTCGCCTTTACTGTCTCGGCAAAAAACATAAGCACGCAAATCAATAAACTCACGATGGGCCACTAATCTTGCTTCATCATCCTGCTCAAATACCGCAGCCATGCGTTCAAGCTCTTGTGCACTATAATCACCGCATTTATCTGTCAAAGCGGCCACTGAACCAAAGCTTTTAGATTCTTTGGCAAGGGTCTTAGTTAAGTGTAAACGCTGAACATGATAGATAAACTGGGGAATCTCAAGGCTAGCAGGCAAGGGCAAATAATCAGGGGGTAGATAAGCGGCAGGATAAAAAGCCATAGCGCGCTCAAGTAAGTTCTGCCAGCGCTGCTGATAAGCTTGTACTTCTGCTAAGTTGCCTGCAAAAATAGGCATGTCAAAAATCTGACGTAAAATATCAGGAGGGAACTGCTGATCACGAAAGCTGGCGATATCTTCTTGTAGGGTCGATAGCAACGCTTTAGCGCGTTTCTTTCCTTGTTTTGAGTCAAGCTCATCAAGCTGACCTTCCAGAAAATCGGGGGCAACAAAGGGAGCGGAGCGTCTAGACATAAGGCGTATCATCAAATAAATGTTTAAGTTAAACAAGTATATATAATTTATAGCATTAACAATGAATAATTTACGCTGATATTATTTTGTTAGCTCATCAATATAATCTTTAATCTTGTCTTCACGGGCAATGCGATGGTGACCGCCCTCAAAATATTCTACCTCCCAGCTTTCGGGCACCTTGATTAAGGTTTGGCGCGCGGTGGCCACAGCTAATATCTCATCATTAACTTCAATCATCACTTTAGTCATCTGGCTATTATGGTGAGGAAAAGGTAAGTCATCTATGTTAGCGGCTCTATTAAAGAGCACTACGTTAGGATTGATACAAGGCGCAATCAATAACGACTTGAGCCCATACTTATGAGCGAAGTGGTTGGCAAACCAGCCACCGAGCGAGTGTCCTACTAGCACTATCTGCGGATACTCAGCCATTTTCTGTTGCAAAAGATCTTCATAAGTATCCAGCGCTAGTTGGAATCCTTGACGATAATTAACGGTTAGACAGTATTTTGGTGTGTGCTCTATACAAGTAAACTTATTAGTCTCACAGCTGGAGTCAAGACCATGGAAGAAAAGTAGTAAGGTTGGCTGTTGCTTAATAAGTGAGATCATAATTTTATACTTATAAGTTGAAACTAATGTGAGTGGCCCATATGACCGCTATTAGCGCTTGTTGGACGTTCTGCTATATCACAGATTAACCCATCACTGTGCGCTTGCGGATGGCTTAGACTCTCCACCTGAATCGTTGCATGGTTAATGCCTAGATCTAACAAGCGTTGTTCAAGCTCAGCTATTAATAGGCTGGCTTCACGAATGCTCATTTCGTCATCGACTACCACATGGCAGGACAAGGCATTTAAGCCACTAGTAATACTCCAGACATGTAAATCATGCATCTTAGTAACTTGTGGATGATCAAGTAAACGCTGCTCTACAGTCTCTATGGAAATACCTTTGGGTGTCCCTTCCATCAAGATATGTACTGAGTCACGTACTACTCGATAGCCACTGATTATGATTAATATAGCAACGATAACTGACGCTGCAGCATCGGCCCACACCCAGCCAAAGCTCATCATTAATAGGGCAGCAATGATAGCGGCTACTGAACCCATCAAGTCGCTCAATACATGCAAATAAGCGCTTTGCATATTGAGATTGGCAGGTTTTTTTGCTGGAGCTTGCGAGTCGGGTGCTGCTGAAGGATCGGTGAGACTGGAGTCTAAATTATTAGAGCTTGAACTATGGCTATGTCCATGACTGTCCTCACTGTTATTGCCCCGATGCATCAGCCAAGCGACTAGAACGTTTACCAGCATACCGATAGTAGCTATGATAAGCATACCTTGAGTGGCAATCTCTGGTGGTGAGTTAAAACGCTTAATGGCTTCGTAAAATATGAGTAAGGCAATGATAATTAGGGTAGCGCCGTTGACCCCAGCGACTAAAATTTCGAAGCGTTTATAGCCAAAAGTTTTTTGCCGAGTAGCTGCTTTTTCGCCTATTTTGAAAGCCATCAGCGTAGCACCAAGAGCAATAGCGTCGCTGAGCATATGACCGGCGTCAGATAATAGCGCCAAACTGCCAGTCATCCAGCCGCCTATGGCTTCAATAAACATATAGCCAGTAATGATGACAAAGCTGATCAATAAAGTACGTTGATAGCCTTTAGTATCTTGTACTGATGGTTTATTTGCTGCTAAATTATCATGATCGCCGTGATCGCCATGATCGCCATGATCGTTGTGATCGTGTTGATGTCCAGCATTATGGCTGTGGTCATGGCTATCACTAGCAGGATGAGAAGGTTTGGAACTCATAATAACTCTCAATATTTCTTAATAGCTCTTAACTTTATACTGATAAAGCAGAGCCTAACCAGTAGAAATTTAGCATATTTATTATTACTAAGCTGTAATAAGCAAGTAAAGACTGATGTGATTTACTGCAGTCAGCGCTGATAGAGAGTGCAGCCTATAATGGATAACGGATAACGGATAACGGATAACGGATAACGGATAACGGATAACGGATAACGGATAAGCAAGCTATAAGCTACCAACCGACCGGATCGATATCTAAAGTGAGCTTAAGATATTTAGTACTAGGTAGTGCTAGTACGGGCTGCCACCATAAGTTCAATACTTGATGCAACTGCTGGCGATCTTTGGCTAACAGTAATAATTGCGAGTGATATAAGCTGTTCTTTTTGCTCATTGGAGCATCAATAGGGCCTAGTACTGCCAGTTTATGGTTGGCAGGCAAGTTAGCAATAGCATCCTTGAGCGCCTGTATGGTAGCCACTAGCGTCTTGCCCTCACAGCGAATAAGCGCCGCATGGCTATAAGGCGGCAATCCCATCATTTTACGCTCTTGTAGCAGCTGGCGTGCGAATGATAAGTAGCCATCTTTGACTAGCTTTAGCAATAGCTCATTTTCAGGTTGTAGGGTTTGAATCAGCACACGGCCAGCTTTGTCACCCCGCCCAGCACGCCCAGCGACTTGAATCATCAGTTGAGCGGTATGTTCAGGTGAGCGAAAATCTGCGGACAAAAATCCTCGATCGGCATTAGGCAAACAAACCAGCGTGACGTTAGGGAAGTGATGACCTTTAGCGACCATCTGAGTGCCAACTAAAATGGCAGGCTTGCCCTGATTGATACGCTGGTAAATATTCTCCCAGCTGTCTTTACGGCGCGTAGTATCACGGTCAATCTGAATAATAGGATATAGCTGCTTACTGGTTTGTGGATTGGCAAAAATAGCATGTAGGTTTTCGCTCAGTCTTGTAGTACCCATACCTCGAGCATCTAAGTTTTGACTGGCGCAATCAGGACAAGTCGTTGGAATATAAGCTTGCCAATCACAATGGTGACACTTTAAATAGCTACTGTTATAGGAGCTGCTTTGCGATGAGCTATTATAATGGACAGTCAGATGGGCATCGCAGCGTGGACAGTCCGCTTGCCAACCACAAGCCTCACACAATAATACAGGGGCGTAACCACGGCGGTTTAAAAATATTAATACTTGATCGCCAGCTTCTAAAGTTTGTTTGATAGCGCCAATCAGTACATCAGTTAAACCGGTATCATAACGGGCGCCATCATCTTGAGCTTGTTGATGAGTGCTTTGCAGGCGTGCGTCGATCAGCTGCATAGTAGCAGGCTTAGCATTGCCAGGACGAGTGCGCAACTGATACTCAATGAGTTTATGCTCATCGATGAGCTTTAGGTGTTCAAGAGTAGGGGTTGCTGTGCCTAGTACCACTGGGATTTTGGCTTGAAAACCACGGTATAGAGCCACGTCAGCGGCATGGTAGCGTAAAGTATCTTGCTGCTTATAGGAAACATCATGGGCTTCATCAACGACTATTAGCCCCAAATTAGCAAAAGGATAAAGCACAGCTGAGCGAGTACCGATGATAATCTGTGCATGACCAGTACGGCAGTCCTGCCAGCCCTGCATACGATAAGTATTGCTCATCCCTGAATGTAATAATATGATTTGAGCGGCAAAACGACTGGCAAAACGGGCTCGTGTTTGGGGGGTAAGGCCAATCTCTGGCACTAAGATCAGTACTTGCTTACCGGCTTCTAACACGGCTTGCATAGCCTGCAAATAGACTTCAGTTTTACCGCTACCCGTAATACCGTTGAGTAAAAACCCAGTATAAGTGTTGGCTTTATGAGCTTCGACTATAGCGGTAACTGCTTGCTGCTGTTCCTGGTTTAAATCCAAGGGCATCTTGGCTAAGCTGACTGCTGGCGGGGCGGCTTTAGTTTCGATATAACGCTCTACAAGGTTTTTTTCTTCTAGGGTTTTTAAAAAAGCGCGTTGCATGCCCTCTAGTAATAATACCTCTTCACTAGCGCCACGCTTACCATGCAATTTGAGCATATCGAACTGTTGCTTTTGTTTTTTTGCATTGGCATGAAAATCATCGTCATTGATATTAGCAAGTATGCGCCAATGGGTGATGAGTAGATCTAGCGGCTTACCTTGTCTGATCAAACTCGGTAGCATCACTGATAAGGTATCGCCTAAAGGATAATGATAATAGCGTGCCAGCCAATAGGCTAGAGCCAGCATTTGCTCGTTTAGAATCGGTTCATCATCTAAACAGCGAGTGATAGGTTTTAGCTTGTTTGGGGGAACTGAACTTTGATCTTTAGCAATATAATTGATGACCACACCGATTAAGGTTTGTCGTCCAAAAGGTACTTCTACACGGCTGCCGATAGCAGGTAAAGCTTGAGCATGGGCCATGCTACTGTCTGCTGAGCTATAGTCAAATACCCGATAGAGAGGAACTGGTAGAGCCACTTGTAGCAACATGAAAATGCTCTCAGCCTTATAAAATTAAAAAAAAATAATCGCTAAATAGCCACTAAGCCCAAATAGCCGTTTTTTACAACAGCACTTTGGGCCTAGTTATTACTTGCTGTATCTTGACTGTATTTGAGCTCTGACTTATGCAATATACATAATAGACTCAATCTCGACCACGCCACCTTTAGGAAGGGCTGCAACTTGAACGGCTGCACGGGCAGGATAAGGCTCACTTAAATTGGCCATAAACACTTCGTTTAAAGCAGCGAAATCATTCAGGTCAGTCAAAGAGACATTGAATTTGACCACGTCGTTGATAGTGCCACCAGCTGCTTCACAAATCGCTTTGATATTCTCAAAAACTTGCTTAGCTTGTGCCTCAAAGCCGTTTTTTAGCTCCATAGTTTGCGGATCAAAACCGAGCTGTCCTGAGATATAGACAGTGTTGTCGACTTTGATAGCTTGTGAGTAAGTACCAACAGCGGCAGGGGCTTTGTCCGTTTGAATGGTTTGACGGCTCATAATATATCCTTGTTGTATATTGATAGCATAAATTGCTAGTGAGGAATTTCGGACTTGCTAGGCGCTTAACAATAACAAGTCATATTTTTTAGACCATGCTAACTTAATGGATTGTAATTAGTCAGCTTTATTGGTTTGAGTGTTGTTTATAAGTACAGTACTGCTAAAGGCTTTTTCTGCTTTTTTACAATTAAGCCTAGCTTTAACTTAGCCTAAGTAGTTAGACATAAAACTTCGCCTAAAAATTATAACTGATATAGGCGCATAATATTAGGAAAACCTAACAATGAGCGCAATTCGCGGATACCTTGCGCCAAGTGACTGCGACTACGCACCACGATTTGCAAAATAGTATCGCTGTTACGGACATCAATCGTTTCTACACCGATATTAAGCTGACGCAGATGATAAATCACGGCGCTAATTTGCTCGTCGTTTAGTACGGTCGATAGCTTCAAGAAGGCGGGGAAACGTATTTTGCCCGCATATTCTTCAGACTCACTTTGCTTAACCGCCTTGTCGTCGCGCCAACGCAATTGAATAACTTGATAGGGGTTATCTTTACGAATTTCATCTAGCGAAAAGCACTTGTGTCGATGGGCTACTAAGCCATGTCGGGATAAATGACCGACGATAGGATCGCCATAAATCGGATGGCAGCAATTGGCAAAGTCAAGCTCGACTCCGGCAGCATTGGCAATTAGCTGTTGTGGTTGTACCACTGGCTCATTACTATCTTCAGTATGCATGCTACTGAGATCATCATTGAACAGACGAGATACTACCAGCTGTGGCAACAAAGTCCCACAACTGATCTGCTCAAATAGCTCGCTTTTTTCGGCCAACCCACGCCATTCAAGTAAGTTTTTCCAATCACTATCGCTTAGATCCTCAAGACTTTTTTGATAAGTTTTTAAGGCCCGATCTAGTGCTTGTTGACCATGACGTAGTTTATCTTCTGCTGACAAGTCTTTAAACCAGCGTAATATCTGCTGACGAGCCTTATTAGTTGACACAAACCCTAGCCATTCAGCTTTAGGCTCAGAATTCTTATCAACTTCTATCTCAACCGTTTGACCATTAGTAACTATGGTACCTAACTTGGCATGTTTGCCATCGATGTTGGCACCTACTGCCACGTTACCAACCATAGGGCCTACCGCATAAGCAAAATCAAGTGCAGTCGCCCCTTGAGGCAATTCATAAGCCCGACCTTGCGGACTGTAGCAGAGGATCTTACTCGAATGTAGGTAATCCATCAGCTCATTAATAGTAGAAACCGCTGCTGAAAAATCAGGACTGTTATCATCCAACGAGTCCTCATTAATCAAATCCTTCATATTGCGCAGTGAGGCTTGAATGACGGACTGGCTAATATCAGAAGCGTGCTCAGCACCGATAACCCCAAGCCTTGAAGCATACTGCATCTTTTTGGTCATAATAGTGGCTTTAATACAGTCATTATCACGCTCGTAGATGAGGGTAAGCGACTGATTGCCACCCGGCAGTGGACGACGAATATTGTCTTCAATGTTATCATCAGAGATTTGATATTTTTTGATTAAATAATAAGCTAACTTGTCACAAGCTTCGATAGTATCTAATACAATCTCAAAAGAATACTGACGTAATAAAGAGTTGATTTCACCACGATTACGGAAGAATTGTCGATACATAGTGACCCGATTATCTAGTATCTTCACGTGTCCAGTAAGCCCTAAACTACTAAGTACTATAATTAAATAGCGATGGATGGCTTCTTTTTGAAAGTTACGGCCAAGCCCATACTGTAAAAGCTTATCCGATAGCTTGTTATACATTTCCGAATCAAGATTGCGATAACAGAGCACTTCGATATAATCAGCAATATCATTAATGCCCATAAGGCGAGCAAAAGGCACATAAAAATCTAAAGTTTCCTGAGCAGTAGCCCGTTGCTTTTCGGGACGAACGGCATCAAGGGTAGACATATTATGCAAGCGATCAGCAAGCTTTATAATCAGGACTCTAGGATCGTTGAGCGTCGCTGTCAGTATTTTATGAAAGGTTGCTGCTTTGTTTTGTTGCTTATTATGGCTAGAGGACTTTAACTTAGTCACCCCGTCGACCAGACGAGCGACAACTTTACCATAACGTTGCTCAAGCTCATCGTCGCTAACTTCAGTATCTTCTACTGTGTCATGCAAAATAGCGGCGATGATAGTATCGCGATCTAAGCGAAAGCCTGCCAATATCTCAGCAACGGCTATAGGATGAGTGATATAAGGCTCACCGGATTTACGTTTATCTTTTATATGGGCGACATCACCAAACCCGCAAGCGTCAATTACATCACGACGTTCATCAGCTGTCAGATAACTGACGGAACGCAGCAGACTATATTGAGCTTCATCAACCATGTAATGACTGAGTTTAGGTAAAGTTTGGCTCATAAAGTGGCTATCCTATTGTTTTTGGCTTATATGATAGATAGTTAGGGTTTATCACATCAAAATGGAAGGGCAGAGTTGATTATAGTTTCGTGGCAATTATGGTTTTAATGACTAGGTATACAGAACCCATAATCACCCTCTAATTAATATTAAATTACAGTAAATGTCAACTGTTAAGCTTAGAGACTTGATAAAAATTACAAGGTATTGTTTAGCGCCTTATGAACAGTGGTTTTCGCTATTTTTCTCATATAGTTGTTTAACAGCAACTAAAAGGCGACCATAACCATCTTTAAGCTAAATATATACTAAGCACAGTAAGCAAAAAACCAAGTAACTATACATAAACGGCAAAAACCACAGTATTAGACTGTGGTTTTTGATTGGTACCTTCATAATGAGCTCTAAGTAGTTCAAGTCATTATTATTGAACAAGTTTTAAATCTTAGAAACTATGATCACCTGACAAAGCTAAGTCTAAAGAGCTAGTTGCAAAATTATGCTCAGGCTGATTAAGAATATCACGAGTGATTTTACCAGCAGCAATCTCGCGTAGCGCTAATACAGTAGGTTTGTCATTATCAACACTAACCATCGGCTCAGCAATACCTTTAGCCAGTTGACGCGCGCGTTTGCTAGCAACTAAAACCAACTCAAAGCGGTTATCAACATTATCCAAACAATCTTCAATCGTTACTCGTGCCATAGATAGCTACCTCATGTTTTTTTATCAGCGCTGAATGATTGACGCTTTATGATAAACGTAGTAATAAATATTTTGTTTAAATTATAAAAAAACAAATATAAAAATTTATAGTTGAAACAACCAATCATTATAGCATTTTTCACTCAAGGACGTAATAGCTTTTTAGTTAATATTTGATGGCAAGCTAAACTGACAGTCATTGCTATTTTGCCACTCCATCATCGCTGTCCAAGCTATCTTCAGTACTATTAGCAAGTAAAGTAGTAATAGTACGCTGATGACGGCGCTGTTGACGTTTGAGCGTCTGTCTGTCGGCGACAATTATAGCCTTGAGTTCAGTCAGTGCCACCTCAAAATTATCATTGATAATGACAAAATCAAAATGGATATGCTGCTGCATCTCAGTGACTGCGCCGCTAAGGCGTTGTTCTATCACTTCGATACTGTCTTGGCCGCGAGTGGAGAGACGTTGGCGCAAAGTAGCAAGACTCGGTGGCAGAATAAAAATCATTCTGGCATCAGGGAATACTTTTTTAACTTGTAATGCCCCTTGCCAGTCAATCTCCAAAATGACGTCAACACCTGCTTGTAGCTGAGCGCGAACGCTTTGCTCAGAGGTGCCGTAGTAGTTGCCAAAAACTTCAGCGTGCTCTAAAAAGTTATTTTCAGCAATAGCAGTAGTAAAAGTATCAACGTCAGTAAAGTGATAATGTTGACCATCAATCTCGCCTGGCCGCGGGGCACGAGTAGTGTGTGAGACACTAACTGTTAGGTCATTGGTAGTGGCTAACAGCTGCTTGACTAGTGAGGTCTTGCCAGTGCCAGAAGCGGCAGTAATAATAAACAATGAACCTGTCATACAAAAGTGTCCTAGTGGTAAAAGATAGGGAATAATAAATATTATGAATAATCAAGCTTAGGCTTAGAAAGGGGGTTGTAATAATGCGGTTAACTAAGTGGCCTTTAGTACTCATTACATGGTTGTAGCTCGGTGGTAATCTATTGCTAGCTCAATACCGTTTAAAGACGACTGAGACGATAGTATTTTAAAAGGTAATAAAAGTAAATTATGCTAAAGTAGGGACATTATTTTGATTCATTACTTTTTTATCTAAATTATCTAACGATAGGCCACCTTATGCAAATTTATCTTGCCAATCCACGTGGGTTTTGTGCTGGTGTTGATCGCGCTATTGCAATTGTTAATCAAGCGTTAACACGTTTTGAGCCGCCCATTTATGTGCGCCATGAAGTGGTCCATAACAAGTTTGTCGTTTCGGACTTAGCCAATCGTGGTGCGGTATTCGTTGAAGAGCTGCATGAAGTACCTGATGGTTCTATCGTTATTTTCTCAGCTCATGGGGTCTCTAAAGCCGTTGAGGATGAGGCTAAACGCCGTGATCTCACAGTATTCGATGCTACTTGTCCTCTAGTAACAAAAGTACATATCGAAGTGGCTAAGTTCGCTCAGGACGGCATGGATGCAGTACTGATTGGTCATGCTGGACACCCTGAAGTAGAAGGTACTATGGGGCGCTTTAACCGTGGTCATGGGGGACAGATTCATTTAGTCGAGAACGAAAGCGATGTGCAAAATCTGATGGTGCAAGATGCCGATCGTTTAGCCTTTGTCACCCAAACGACTCTGTCTATGGATGACACCGCTCGTGTCATTGATGCTCTACGTGATAAATTTCCTAATATCCAAGGCCCACGCAAAGATGATATTTGCTACGCCACCCAAAATCGTCAAGATGCAGTAAAAGACTTAGCCAGTCGCTGTGAAGTGGTATTAGTAGTAGGCTCGCCGAATTCATCGAACTCAAATCGTCTGCGTGAACTAGCGGAACGCATGGGTTGTAAAGCTTATCTGATCGATAACGCTAATGAAATCAAGTCTGAGTGGTTCGATGGCATTCAAAAAGTTGGGGTCACAGCGGGTGCTTCTGCCCCAGAGGTATTGATTCAAGAGGTACTACAACAGTTGCAGGACTGGGGTGGTGAACTACCGCATGAGCTGGCAGGTATAGAAGAAAATGTGATTTTCAGCTTACCTAAAGCTTTACGTATTCCGGTAACTGAAGTCGGTAAGTAAGGGCAAGTAGCTAAGTAAGCAAGATAAATGCTTTTTGAGATAGGCTGTCAAAGAGAAAATAATATGGAAAAGCGAAAATCTAAATTTGTGTTGGCAGAAGCTAGTATTGATGACATTAACAAGCAACTGAAAATAAACTTATTGGTTATTGTACTAGTGCTATTTTTATTGGGCCTAAATAGCTTATATTTTATCAGAGAAAAAAGTGTGTTCTCTGCTGTATTGATTGTACTTATGATTTTTTTATTATTTCTTATCGCTAAGAGTCGTGACATTCTCAAGTCAAGAAAACAGCAGCTTAGTGAGTAAAACTGAATATAAAACAAAATAAAATATAGGCCTATTATGAGCGCGTATTATCATCTTATTAATCGTGAGTGGCAAGCAGATGGCAGCAGTCTAGCTCACTACCATCCTACTGATCATACTCAAGGTACTTGGAATCCGGACGATCAGCACATGTCATCGGCAACGGGATTGCTCACCCATGAGCTTAGTGAGTTTGCCGTCCAAGCTAATATGCGTATTGCCCGTATTAGCCTTGATATATTGGGTCAAATCCCTTTAGATGACTCGACTATCACTACACGCTGCATTCGTCCTGGTAGGACTATTGAGCTAATAGAAGCGGTATTAAGCAGCCGTGGTCGCGATTGCATCATTGCGCGTGCTTGGCGACTGATAACCCAAGACACTAGTAGTATTGCAGGTCTTGAGGATCAGCAGGCGTTGCATCAGCCTGATGAGCTAGCAGAGTGGCAGGAGATGCACAAATGGCCGGGTGGCTTTATCAAAACCTTGCGCTTAGTTTCAGAGCCAGAGCGTCGACCGGGCCGTGGCATGGTATGGATGACCAATAATGTAGAGATGATAGCGGGAGTGACGACTTCTGACTTAGTGCATATTTTAGGTATGGTCGATACTGCTAATGGCGTAGTGCCTAGAGCAGGTCTAGGATTGAACGACTCAGCCTGGATGTTTCCTAATACTGATTTACAAATTCATATGCATCGTCTGCCTAAAGGCCGCTGGCTAGGTATTGAGGCCGTGCAGCAGTACGGCACTGACGGTATCGGTATCACTAGTGCTGTGCTTCATGATGTTCATGGCCCCTTTGGCCGTAGCGAACAAATTCTCACTATCCGTCCGTTACCAGTCTAATTTGCCTGCAGGCCGTTTATTCTAAGCAGTGCAATACCAGCCGCTTAATAAAAATAAAAGCTGCTTGATAGGGGTAAAAACTCCACAAATCAGCAAAAAACCTATTAAATGAGCGGCGTGGCTTGAAATATTCTGCCGTGCCCCTACTTTATAAACAGTCTAGCGGTATTTAAAGTTAAGCTCAGCTATTATTAGCAGTGGGCTTAATTTAATAATAAGTTCTAATCAAAATTAAAGGAGTTTTTATGAGTGAACAAGCTGATAACCAAAATATTGATGGAAAAGAAATGGATAGCCAAAGCACTGATCAAGCGAGCACTGATCAGGCAAATACCACCAGTCAGAGCCCAGAATTAAAAAAACATAGCTTTGAAGCTGAAGTGGCACAATTACTACATTTAGTCACTCATTCTCTGTATTCTAATGCCGATATCTTCGTCCGTGAGCTGGTCTCTAACGCCTCTGACGCTTGTGATAAATTGCGTTTTGAAGCTACTAACGATGATAGTCTGTATGAAGATGATGGTGAGTTGCGTATTCGTATTGCGATCGATGAAGAGGCGAAGACTATTACCCTTATCGATAACGGTATTGGTATGAATGAAGCTGACGCTATTGAGAACTTAGGAACTATTGCTAAATCAGGTACTAAAGCGTTTTTAGACAAACTGTCTGAATCACAAAAACAAGAAGGCCAGTTAATTGGTCAGTTTGGGGTTGGCTTTTATTCAGGTTTTATCGTCGCTGATACTATCAGTGTTGAATCACGCAAAGCGGGCGATTCTGCTGACAAAGGCGTACGCTGGATATCTGATGGTACGGGCATGTTCACTGTTGAGCCTATCAACAAAGCGACCCGCGGTACTACTATTACTTTGCACCTCAAACCAGAGTATTCTGAGGGTGAAGACAGTTATTTAGACCGTAGCAAAATTAAGAGTTTGGTCAATAAGTACTCTGATCATATCAGTCTACCAATTCAGATGCGCAAAGAAGTTTGGCAAGAAGATGTAGTCGATAGCGAAGAGGAGAGTGACACCCCAGCTGGTGGTGAGATGGTACTTACTGATGATTGGGAAACTATCAACAAAGCCAGCGCTTTATGGACTCGCTCAGCAGCAGAAATCGAAGATGAAGAGTATGTCGACTTCTATAAAAACATCACTTATGACATGGATGCGCCATTAACTTGGACTCATAACCGTGTTGAAGGCCGTGTCCAGTATACTCAGCTGTTATATATTCCTAAGACCGCACCAGTAGATTTATATACTCGTGAGCAGCAACATGGTCTTAAGCTGTATGTGAAGCGCGTGTTTATTATGGATGATGCCGAGCAGCTGCTACCGATGTATCTGCGCTTTGTAAAAGGGGTAATTGATTCAGCAGATTTGCCGCTGAACGTCAGCCGTGAATTACTACAAGAGTCACGCGATGTGAAGTCAATCCGTGATGGTAACGCGCGTCGTATCCTTACTACGTTGGCAAGTTTGGCTAATAGTGAAGACAGTGAAAAGCAAGAGAAGTTCGCCCAGTTCTATACTGAGTTCGGTGACGTTATCAAAGAAGGTCTTGGCGAGGACATGGGCAATCAAGAACGCATTGCCAAGTTGCTCCGTTATTCAACTAGTACTCAAGACAGCGTAACCACTAGCTTTGAAGACTACAAAGGCCGAATGAAAGAGGGTCAAAAAGCCATCTATTATATAACGGCTGATAGTCTAGCAGCGGCTAAAAATAGCCCGCAACTTGAGCTGTTTAAAAAGAAAAACATCGAAGTTATTTTGATGACTAGTCGGGTTGATGAGTGGGCAATGAACTTCTTGACCTCGTTTGATGAGACGCCGCTACAAAACATCGCCAAAGGGGCGGTTGATTTAGGCGATCTGCAAGATGAAGAAGAAAAGGCTGAAGCGCAAAAGGCACAAGAGACTCTAAAACCGGTTATTGATAAGTTAAAAAAAGCGCTAGGCGAACGTGCTAAAGACGTTAAAGTTTCTACTCGCTTAGTAGATAGTCCAGCCTGTTTAGTAGTAGGTGAAGGCGAGCTGTCACCGCAGATGATTCAGATGCTCAAGCAAATGGGTCAAGAAGTGCCAGAGAGCAAGCCAACGCTTGAAGTCAATCCTGATCATCCATTGATCAAAAAGCTTGAGTCTAGCGAGCACGTTGACGCTGACTTTGATAAGCTAGCGCAAGTGATCTTTGATCAAGCGTTATTGGCTGATGGTGGACAGTTAGAAGATCCAGCCGCTTATCTTAAACGAGTTAATGAGCTTTTGATGCGTTAATTCTTACTAGTTATTTAGTCATTGCTCGCTGTTATTTACTAAGAGTTGTGCGGTTAAAGTAGTGCAGTTGCGTTAATGGAGAGGTCTTAGTATTAAGGCCTCTTTTTTGTGCCATTTTACAAATTATTATTGTAGTCTTAACTCACAATCTGTTACATCTGTGTTAGATTGACAGGACAAATTACTCAATTCAGTTATAATATTCAGTATTCGCCATCTCTTTATTTTTCTTGACTGCTTAGAGGTCAAAGTCTTTGTCAATTTCATCGCTAAAAACCATTTCTCTTCAGCGCTTTTCGCTTAATTTCGCTGCTAATATAATCGCCACGCTTTGGATGTTAGTAGGGTCGACTCGTGCCTTTTCTTGGGTAAAGCCGACTTTTATGCAGTTTGCGGTGTTTGCCTCATTAGCCTTAGGCAGCAACGTGCTGTTCTCATGGTTAGCCGCTGAGAATGGCAGTGTTTTTAATGAGCAAGGACTAGTCAGCTATTTGATTTGGCCGACTATTATCCTATTAGGCGGCATCATCCTTGCACGGCGTACCAGCAATCAAGGTATGTTGTTCGTGCCAGTAGTGCTATGGTTGGTGGCTGATACTCTATCAGCGCTATTACAAAGTATCGTGCAGTTTATTGGTAGTCAAGGCTGGTTGCCAGATTGGAGTTATTCTTTTTTACCTATATTGTTTTTAATATTATTCCTCTGGCAAACACTAGCGCTGTTATGGATATTTGCTCGTCGTCTACGTATGCCTTGGTGGGAACGTATTATTGTATTGCTAGGGGCTGTTGCCCTATTGACTATCTGGCAAAATAACGTGGCCGACCAGCCTATCTTTAAGCAGATTCCAGTGCAGCCAGTATTAGAAGAGGCGGCCCTTTATGAGCAGCCGCGCTTGTTACAACAAGCCCTTAATGGTATCGATTCTAGTGTGCCAGGTGCGAGTGATTGGTACTTCATGGGTGTCGCCGGCTTCTCCGAACAAAACGTCTTTCGCTCTGAAATCAACAAAGTGCGTGAGCTCTTCGATATACGTTTCGGCACTAGCGGTCGCTCGCTGTCTTTGATTAATAATAGTTATAGCTGGCTTGATGAGCCAATTGCTAGCAAAACTAGCATATTGCAGGGGCTAAAGAGAATAGGTCAGCAGATGAATGCTGATGAAGATGTATTATTCTTGACTTTATCTTCTCATGGCGATCAGGATATTGTGCAGTTATCTAACCCTCCATTAGAGATGGATAATTTAGATGCTGCTTGGCTACGAGAGGCTCTGGATGCTTCCGGTATTCGCTGGAGAGTAATCGTGGTCTCTGCTTGTTATTCAGGGTCATTCATTGATGATCTGACTTCACCAACGACGGTAGTTATTACCGCTTCAGCCGCTGATAAAATGTCATTTGGTTGTACTAACAGTGCTGAGATGACTTATTTTGGTCAAGCGTTTTTTGCTGAGAGTTTGCGTGAGAATACTAGCTTTGAGGCGGCCTTTAAAGATGCTAGCTTACGGGTTAGTGAGCGTGAAAAATTTATGGGCTTTGAGCCTTCCGAGCCACAAATGGTTATCGGTAGTTTGATGCAAACAGCGTTACCAGCTTTTGAACAAGTATTGTTCGATAAATCTCGCCCTTCGGTGTCTAGTATTAGTGCTGATAATGGCGCTATCGATGACAAATCTTTTGCTATCTCGCCTGCTATTGCCTCCGGAGCAACTCGCCCCTAACAAACAGCTATAGAAAACCAACGGATAGCTTTAGTAAAGTTCGTATAATAACACCCTATCGCTGCTAATCTGGCTAGTGTTAAATGGCTATCTTAATAATCAGCAAGCGCCTATTAAGTATCTATGCTAACCAGCAGCAAGTTTCTACTCGATGACTACTAATCAATGATTACCAATCAGCGACTAGCAATCAATGACAACCACTCGAGGACTACCAGAGGGAATTTTAATGATGAATAATTATTATGC
The DNA here is from genome assembly GCF_019279065.1 of Psychrobacter sp. BF1. Classification (NCBI taxonomy): domain Bacteria; kingdom Pseudomonadati; phylum Pseudomonadota; class Gammaproteobacteria; order Moraxellales; family Moraxellaceae; genus Psychrobacter; species Psychrobacter sp. BF1. The sequence continues at coordinate 42,564 of NZ_JAGYWV010000009.1, read as the reverse complement.
TCATAGCTTACCTGCTAATACTCAGTTGACCAAACAGAGTGCTAATCGCTGTTTTGATGGCGAGCAACACTATTATAGCCATCAGTCATCCGCTACCAAAACCTTGATGACTTTTAGTATTTATCTTCCTGATGAAGCTTTAACAGGCCAACGCTGCCCAGCGATTATGTATCTTTCAGGATTAACCTGTAATGCGGATAATGTTACTCATAAAGCGCATTTTCAAAAGAAATGCAGCGAGCTGGGGGTAATATTCATTGCTCCTGATACTTCACCACGTAGCTCGCCTGATACTAATGCTGAAAATACTAGTGCCGAAAATGAAGTCCCTAACGATGAGCGTTATTTTGTCGGACAAGGAGCTAGCTACTATGTCGATGCTAGTTGTGCGCCTTGGTCAGAAAACTTCAATATGCAAAGTTATATCGTTGATGAGCTCTATGATTTGCTGCGTGCAGAATTCGCTATCAGTAGTATCGGTATCATGGGTCACTCTATGGGTGGTCACGGCGCTCTATTATTAGGCTTTAAATTCCCTAGCAAGTTTGTCAGTGTATCAGCGTTGTCACCAGTTTGTGCCGCCAGTGAGTCAGCATGGGGACAAGCGGCTTTCACAGAATATTTTGGTGAAGATAAAGCGCTTTGGCAGCAGTTTGATGCCTCTCATACTATCGAAACTGTCGGTCAGCAATACTCAACTATTTTGGTGGATCAAGGCGCTGCTGATGACTTTTTGGCGCAAGGCCAATTGCAACCTACTAAATTGCAGCAAGCTTGTGAAAAAGCTCAACAGCCCTTAACCCTACGTTATCAGGCTGGACATGATCATAGTTACTACTTTATTCAAAGCGTTATGGATGATCATATTCATCATCATTGTAAGGCGGCAGACTTGCCTAACAATAGATAATCGATTGTTCATTGCCAATAAAGATATTATTAGTTAAATAAATACTCAAAAGGGAGCTATTTATGACCGATGACATTATCACTGACGCGCAAGATTTATCAATAGATGAGATCGTCTTGCAACAGCCGTCTTCTGAGCACCACGACACTGAGTCTGCACTGGCAGTCATGCAAGCTGATATGCATAAGGCGTTGCAACAGAGGCAGCACCTTAGCGAGACTGGGGCTACAAGATCTACTATTGTAAATGAGGCAACAGCAGAACCAGTCACTGCGATAGATATCGAAAATCTTGATGAGTCGCATCTCTCACGAATAATAGAAATGGCTTGGGAAGATAGAACCCCATTTTCAGCCATCGAGCATAGCTATGGCTTAAACGAAGATGCAGTAATCAAACTGATGCGTCAAGAGTTAAAGCCGTCTTCTTTTCGCTTATGGCGAGAGCGAGTAACTGGGCGCGCTACGAAGCATCAAGCCAAGCGAGGCTTTGAAGTGGGCCGAGCTTATTGTAAAACCCAATACAAGCAGCGCTAAAATCTGCACAGTATTTTTAGCCGATATGTTAGTTGGCAAGTAGCGATTAACCGCTAGCTTTTAAAAGTAAATTTTAAATAGCATCGTTGAATAGGTAATTGCTAAAAAACTACGGTTAATAAATGGCTTATAATAAACCATATTTAATAAATCACGGTAACTAGGTAGCTCATTATGATTTCCCCTGCTAAGCAATACTTAATCGCTCCTTCGATCTTATCTGCTGACTTTGCCCGTTTAGGTGAGGAAGTCGATAAGGTATTAAAAGCGGGCGCTGATGTTATTCACTTCGATGTCATGGACAATCATTATGTGCCCAACTTGACTTTCGGCAGTATGATTTGTAGCGCTTTACGCAATTACGGTATTGATGCACCGATTGATGTGCATTTAATGGTGTCGCCTGTCGATGGTATGATTGAACAGTTCTTAGAAGCAGGGGCGAGCGTCATTACTTTTCACCCAGAAGCTAGTGCTCATATTGATCGGTCACTACAGTTGATCAAAGATGGTGGCGCAAAATGTGGTTTAGTATTGAATCCTGCCACACCATTACATTATTTAGACTATGTTATGGATAAAGTTGATCAGATTTTATTGATGAGCGTTAATCCAGGCTTTGGTGGTCAGTCCTTTATTGAGAGTACCTTGAATAAGGTGCGTGACGTGCGTCAGCTTATTGATGCTAGTGGTCGCGACATTAGACTTGAAGTAGACGGTGGTATCAAAGCTAATAACATTCGTGCTATCGCTGAGGCAGGGGCTGACATGTTCGTCGCAGGTTCGGCTATTTTTAATCAAGATGATTATGCGGTAGCCATCAGCGCCATGCGTGCAGAGCTGGCGGCAGTCAATAACGGCTAATAGCTGTCATTAGGTACTTTCCATTATAAGTTTTAATTTAATATTTTCAATTTATAAGCTTTAGTTCAGTAGCTTTAACTAAGAGGCGGTAATAGCGGTGACTTGCTTTATCAGTATTTAACACCATTAAAAAGCTATATACTGAGTGTAATATCAACAGAGGTGATTCATGGACACACAGAATGCAATTTCCCGTTCAGCAGCAGCTGACCATGCTCATAATACTGTCACGCCTCAAGCTGAGCGACCTAATTTAGATCAGCACCCTAAGGCGCCTAGCATCGTCCCTAAGGGTATTACTATTGGTATGGCAGTACTTGCCTTAATACTCAGCTTAGCGGGTTATGGCGCCCGTCTGATAGCCGGTCATGATACAGCAGAAGTTCTGCGTCATGCGGCAACTTTAGTACCAGCGTTTATTATCGGTATTCCCTTACTTTTTTGGATTGGATCCCGTATTTTTAACAAAATCAAAGGTACTAATATTCAAGGCTGGAATGCGATAAGTTTAGGATACTTAACTTCTTGTATTTCGTTATTATGGTTGATGGGCACTTATAGTTAACAGCCTGCAGTAGCTGTTAGATAATAGTAGCCGTTATAAAATAGTGGCCATTACACAGAAGGCTTAAGCAATAATTCATTATTGAATAGGCACTCTTATTTTATTAATTTTATAAATAAGTCATGAGTCTTATTATGACTGGACATCCGTATGCAAATCATGCCAACCCGTATCGCTAATATCATTTATCCCAAAGAGTTGCCTAACGTCTTATTTACTAGTCTTATTGTTGCTTGTCTTCTGTTAGGGCTAGCGTCGCTGCGTAACGGTACGGGCCTACAAGGCTGGCTTAATGTTATTGAGAACTGGCTGTTGATGCTGCTGATATTACCTTTAGCGACTACTGTAGTAGCACTACCTATGAAATATCGCGATCCTACTTTTCAGTTAAAAATGACTTACTACATGGGTATGTTTGTCGCTTTACTATTTACTATAGGCAAACTGCGCTATTGGCATTAAAGTAATTGCTGTAAGAACCTTATTTTGCCAAGTTAATCCTAAAACTCGTACAACGCTTAGTTGGTTGCTCTTGAAATTTAAGGCAAAAGCGTCCATTGTATGGGTTGAGAACTATTTTACCCGCATTGCTATCAGGTGATTAGAGTGATTGTCAGGTTAGCTAGTATAAGACGGGATAATGAGGAAGAGGCCGAATGCCATACGATATTGATAACGAGATAGAATTAGATAACGATAGTGCTGATCAATTTTCTGGCTTTGCCAAAGAGACTACTCTTGAGCTAGTCGAAGCTGAAAATGGCACTTTGTTATTGCGCGACACTGAAAAAGATGAAGAACCTTTAATGACTATAGATTTTTCCGATAAATTAAAAGATCTATTAGGCAGTGATACGCAAGCTATAGGTCAGCACATGATCCATGCGGCTATTCAAGTCATCATGCAAAAGCAAATGAGTCACTGGCATGCTCATGTCTATGACAAAGAGCCTAGCCATTATAGCTAACTAGTCCAGTTAAAATCATAGCCAATAAAAAAGGGTTTATCAATTGATAAACCCTTTTTTATTGGCTCAAATATTAGTCATTAATTAATGATTACTATTTGATTTTTGCTTCTTTAAACAACACGTGCTGACGAATTTTTGGATCGAATTTCTTCATTTCCATTTTGCCAGGCATAGTGCGTTTGTTTTTAGTAGTGGTGTAGTAGTAACCAGTACCGGCAGTTGATACCAACTTAATTTTATCTCTCATAACAACTTTCCTTTGAATAGTGAAGCGCTCGGCTTAAACTTTTTGACCTTTTGCACGCAAATCTGCTAGCACTTTATCAATACCAAGTTTATCAACGATGCGCATACCTTTAGTAGATATACGTAGACGTATGAAACGATTCTCAGACTCTACCCAAAAACGATGGTTATGCAGGTTTGGTAGGAAGCGACGACGGGTTTTGTTGTTTGCGTGCGAAACATTATTACCCACCATAGGGCGCTTTCCAGTCACTTGACAAACTTTAGACATGGTGAACTCCTAATCTATTAGGTATGAGATATTCTCATACCAGTCTGGGCAAGTTGCACAAATTTGCGGCATGGACACAGCAAGAGGCACATTGCACCAAACAAAACTATATGAAGGTTGAGCTGATTTTCTGCCATCTAAAGGCAAATGACAAGGTAACCAATTCAGAAAATTTTAAAGGCGACATTTATACCATATAATCAATAAAAATTCAAATTATTTTATAGTAAACGTTAACCTACTAAGTGCTTATTATACCTCGTATCCATAGAGCGATGTTATTGATTGTTTATGCAAAGAGTAAACTTTTAGTTGTAAATAAATAAAAAATTCAGTAGGGTTGTTGTTAGAAATATATACAACTTATTAACAAATACTATTTTAAAGCCAGTGAGTTGATCACCTGATGTTTATATAAAATTACTCGGCAATCTGCCTTATTTTTTTGGCAAAATTTTGCTAATTTGGAGTTCGAAAATATGCCCTATAGTCAGCGCACTTCTAAGTTATTTCAATTCACAATACTAGCAGCAGCCTTATCTGTAGCAGGATGTGGTGGCGATAGCGTAGATTCAGTTGCTCTTCCGTTTGATAATAGCGAGAGTGGTGGGCAGACAGGTGGTGGCAATAATAATAGTGAGGATCAGCAAGCTATCGAAGCGGTTAATATTAATAAAAGTAGGTTGCTTAATGCTGACGGTAACGCAATTACTACTGTCAGTCTCGATGGCGCTTACTACCAAATAGAAGTGGTAGATACAAACAAAAGTCCAATTGTAGGTGCTAAGGTTAGCTTTTCAGTTGATGCTGAGGGTGTGGTTTTATCGCAAACAACTTCTGGTTCTACTTTAACAAATAGTGAAGGTAGAGCTCGTATTTTCCTAAAACCCAATGCACCTAAAGTTTCAGGCGCTTATACTATTTCAGCGAACGCAAGTTACAGAGGCGATACTGCTGCTGATAATTTAGATTTTTTTGTACAAGCAACTAATGTGACGCTCAGCGCACTAACGATGGGAACTTCGCTATTACCATCAGGTGGACAGACAACGGTATCATTTAAGGTTAGTGATATAGCGGGCAATCCTTTGAGTGGTATACTCACTAATTTAAATAGCAGTTGTGGTCAGTTGCCGACCCAAATGAGCTCAGATTCTGATGGAGTGGTTGAAGTAGTTTATAAGGCAATTAATAGCGACAATACTTTATGTAGTGGTAATGTACACATTTCAGCAAGTACGGGAAACACAGTCCAGTCTACTAACATAGTGGTTCAAACACCTGAGGCAAACTCTATTGTGTTTACCTCAGACTCTTTTAGATTAGGCGCTAAATATAGCGGCTCATCAGCAACTGGAATAGTAGAGTTTACCGTGTATTCGGATAACATTCCGCTAGCAAATCAAGCAGTCAAACTCACCCTAAATAGAGCACCTTTTGATTTAACATTTGGCGTATTAGGTAATAGATATGAAATACCAGTTACAACAGATGAGAAAGGTCAAGTTTCTATACAGATATATCCTGGAGTGACCCCAGGTCCAGTAGAGATCAAAGCTACGTTAATAAGGGACCGCAGTATCAATGCTTTATCAAAAGGTATCTTTATTGACAGCTCTCGAGTCACTCAAAACGGTCTTAGCTTGTCTATGGGCAGCAATATACTAGACTGGAGTCTAGATGGTAAGACAACCTCTGTGACGGCGCGCATGGTTGACCGTAATGGCAATAAAGTGCCTGATGGTACCGTAGTTAGTTTTACTGCTGAAGGGGGTAAGATACTGCCCTCTAGCTGTGGGACTATTGACGGTGAATGTAGCGTTGAATTCTCTACTCAGAACCCGCGCCCAGGTGATGGGCGAGTTACCATCTTAGCGATTGCAGAGGGTGAAAAAACCTATATTGATAAAGATCAAAATAATGCTTGGAATGAAGGAGTTGACACCCTTGTTCATAACATTGGCGATACTTTCCGTGATGATAATGAAAATGGTACTTTTGAGATAGGCGAATTTACTTATCCGTTGACTACTCAAGCAAACGGGCAATGTGAAAATAACATTAGACAGTTTATAAACCTGAAGTTTCCTTCACTGGATGAACTAAAAAAACAAGCTTTTGAGAGAAACTTCATCAGCACCTTTGTATCACCTAATAAACCAATGACTTGTAATACAGGGCTGTCTACTGTAGTACGTAATGAGTCAATCCAGTTATTATCTAATGGTAATAATGCTCGCTTTACATTATTGCAGCCAAGCTCGCAGATTATAACTAGCGCAGATAAAACCGTTATTGTACGCATTAATAGTGGTGGGTTTTATGATTTAAACCCTATGCCATCAGGTACTACTATCTCAGGAACAGTTGTTGATAAAACAAAAAATAATCCTGTTGCTACAATTATTCCAGCTAAGTCGCCTGCTAATGGTTTTGTTATAAAGGTTACTGGCGCGAACTCTAATAATACTATAACGGTTAAAAAAGGCGATACTGCTTTTACAGTCGATACCGATGCACAAGGTAATGGTGAAACATCACCGTTTACTGTAGCACCAACTGGCGATATAACCGTTGAACAAGAAAGTTTAACCTGTACAGTAGAAATGGTTGTAGGGTTTGAAAAGGTTGCTGACTTAGTTGGTACAGGTAAGCCTAGTGATAACACCGGTACGATTAATACTTATAAGTTAGAGGAGTGTGAAGCTGGTGACTCTTTGAAAGTATCGGTTACCTCACCTAATAATGAAACAACGACTCGAACTTATATTATTGAATAAATATCAGGAATTCTGAACATAATAGCCATCAACTTTGCAGGGAGGGTTGGGTATTAACGAGCCCAAGCTTAAAAAAGTACAACGATCAAATTAGCAAATAATAGATAAAAAAATACTCCGTAGAGTCGGAGTATTTTTATTGATCGCTTATCTTAACACTTGACCGCTAGCCGTTAAGCCATAGCCCCTAGCATAGCTACTAAGCCGATGCTTGCGATAGCAACACCAGTAACTCTCAAAGCTATGATTTGCCACTTGCTCGCCACTAAGTAACCGATAGTGTGTAGGGCGATAGTAGAGAGCATAAAGCCCACAATATAGCTGATTGCGCCATGACCGGCAGCTAATTCAATACCATGTGCATTACCATGTAAAGTACCAAACAGTGCACAGCATACCGTTAGCAGCAATAACGAACTGCTGCGTCCAACTGCTAGTAGGCCACCTAGTACTATTAAAGATAGTAGAATACCGTTCTCAACGGCTGGAATAGCCATGCCATTGATACCGAATAGCGCGCCAATTAGCATAAAGCTCACAAACGCTAATGGCAGTTGCCATGCCGGTTTACTACGGCCCATCACCGCTAACATACCTACCGCCACCATGGCTAATAAGTGATCCCAGCCCAATAAAGGATGCGTAATACCTGCGAGCATGCCTGAAGTATCATGTCCGGGGTGAGCCAAGGCTACTGAAGGTGCTAGTGCAACTAACATTAGTAGCACGGTTTGACCGATTTTATTTCTGTTCATAATTCATTCCTAGAGTGATTTTTGCTGGTCAAACATGTTTTGTATTTTACTAAGCCAATTGTTCATTGCTGGCCACACTAGTCACTTCTACTGAGAAGTCAGCTGGTAAGGGTCTAAGCATACCTTCGCGCTGAATAAAGTTGATGATTTCAGCGACTCCATCACCGCGAACTAAGTTGCTAAATACAAAAGGACGCTCGCCACGCATGCGCTTAGCATCTCTATCCATAACTTCTAGCGAAGCATTGACCATAGGGGCTAAATCGGTTTTATTAATGATCAACAAGTCAGACTTAGTGATCCCAGGACCCCCTTTACGGGGGATTTTATCACCAGCGCAGACATCGATCACATATAAAGTCAGATCTGATAGTTCTGGGCTAAAAGTTGCCGATAGATTATCACCACCACTCTCTACAAACACTAACTCTAAATTGGGATGACGCTCTTGCAAGGTGTCGATGGCAGCTAAGTTCATAGAAGCATCTTCGCGAATAGCCGTATGCGGACAACCACCAGTTTCCACACCTAAGATACGATCTTCGCTTAGAGCTTGATGACGTAATAAAAATTCAGCATCTTCTTTGGTATAGATATCGTTGGTGACTACTGCTAAATCATAATGATTACGTAACGCTAAGCACAGCTGGCGTAGTAAAGCTGTTTTGCCTGATCCTACTGGACCACCTACACCGACTCGTAAACATTGAGTTGTCATTATTTGCTCCAAATACAGTGATTTTAAAAGAATTTTTAAGGTACGTTAGCGACAATATCAGTCGATTTTAAATTAGTTCAGTATCAGCGCTATTAGCTACGAAATAAACGCGAATATTGGCTCTCGTGTAAGCAGCTGGCATGTACTTGCCCAGGTAGGCTCCAACCAAGCTGCTCATCAGTAAGAGTAGTCGCCACTGCAAAGTGTGCTAATAATATTGGCTTTAGCAACACTAATAATCGCTGTGCCGCTGTCTGACCTAAAGGTATGGTTTTGCTAGCTACAGTTAACTGGTTCTCAAGCCAACTCCATAAATACCCTACTGCTGCCCAATCGGCGCTGAGACCGAAATGCTGCGCAGCTAAGCTATAAACGCTCATAAAAGCAGGTTCTTCAGGTAGAGAGTCTACTTCTAGCTGTTGACCTTGCAATAAGCGTACTAACGCTAGCGCTTGCTGTTCATCTTCAAATAGTAACTCATAAGTTTCACGATTGGCTCGCAAAAAATCATTCCAGTACACTATTTGCTGAGCATCATTGTTAATCCTAGCAGCGCACAAGTGCAATAGCACTGGAATATCCAGATGGGCCATTGCTTGTAACATGCCATCAAGCCAACTCTCAAGCTCGGCCTCATTAGTCACCCAGCCCAGCTCAATGGCCGACTCTAAGCCACTAGAGTAAGCAAAACCACCTATAGGCAGGGCAGGGCTGGATAAGTGTAACAGCGCCAGTAATTGACTAGCATCGATCTGCGTAGCACCAGTTTGCACAGCATCAGCTTGCACACTAGTTGGACTATCAATGTTCATGATGGCCCGATTCATGGCTGTCATGATTGTGTTGACCATGATAAGCGCCAGCCTCAGGATGAAAAGGGGCGGCGCCTACTTCTAAACGCAAGCCTAAGTGTTCAGCCAAATGCTCTAACACGTGATCTGGTTGAAAGCGCAGCCAGCAATCGCCTAACTGCAAAGTCACGTGTCGATTCCCTAAATGGTAGCAAGCACGTGCAAAGCTTGGCCAATCATCGGCATAAGCGGTCACTACTGACTCCGGTTGAGCGACTACTGCGAAGACACGACCATCTTCTGCTTGCAAGCGATCATCCTGAGCTAGTACTTGACCACGCTCTAAAAACACTCCTACCTCGATACCTTGGTCGCTCACTGCTTTAAAGCGACCTTTTTGGCGCTGTTCAAAGGCTAAGGTTATATAGTCATCAGCTGGTTGTTGGTTATCCGCTAAATATTGAGTTATTTTTAACACTTCTTTCTCCATAGTAGGTGGGGCGTCTTAAAACAACATATACAATTGAGCTAGTGGTAATACTTCAGCTGGCTCACAACTTAACAGCTCGCCGTCGCAGCGTACTTCATAAGTTTGCGCATCAACTTCTATCTTTGGAGTGGCGCTGTTATGAATCATATCTTTCTTTTGAATATTGCGAGTATTGACACAAGCTACTAGCTCTCTAGTCAATCCTAATTGAGTGACTAAATCTCGCTCAAGCGACGCTTTACTGACAAAAGTTACACTGCTTGCAGAGGCTGCACGACCAAGCGCGCCAAACATCGGACGATAATGTACTGGCTGCGGGGTAGGAATAGAGCCGTTAATATCACCCATTGGTGCGTAAGCAATGCTACCGCCTTTTAACAGTAACGCAGGTTTAATACCAAAAAAAGCCGGATCCCATAATACTAAGTCTGCAAGCTTACCGACTTCTACTGAACCCACTACATGGGAAATACCATGAGTAATAGCAGGGTTAATAGTATATTTAGCTACATAGCGTTTAGCACGAAAGTTATTGCAGCCAAGCGCTTCATCTTCTGGCAATAGACCACGCTGCTGGAACATTTTATCAGCGGTTTGCCAACTACGACACACTACTTCTCCAACCCGTCCCATCGCTTGGCTGTCAGAGGAAATCATCGAGATAACCCCTAAGTCTTGCAAAATATCTTCGGCAGCAATGGTTTCTTTACGAATACGAGAGTCCGCAAACGCCACATCTTCAGGAATATTAGGGTCTAAATGATGACAGACCATCAGCATATCTAAATGCTCGTCTACCGTATTGACAGTGTAAGGTCGGGTCGGATTAGTAGACGAGGGCAGCACATTAGAAAGACTACAAGCCTTTAGAATATCCGGTGCATGACCACCGCCTGCGCCTTCGGTATGATAAGTATGAATAGTACGGCCTTTAAACGCCCCTAAAGTATCATCGACAAACCCTGATTCATTCAAAGTATCAGTATGAATAGCTATTTGTACATCGTACTCTTCAGCGACCGATAAACAGCAATCAATCAGCGCTGGAGTTGCGCCCCAATCTTCATGGATCTTCAGTCCCATAGCGCCCGCATCTAACTGCTCGCGTAACGGCCCTGGTAAACTAGCACTACCTTTGCCCATAAAGCCAAAGTTCATCGGTAGCTGATCAGTTGCTTGAAGCATGCGGGCAATATGCCAAGCACCAGGCGTACAAGTCGTGGCCTTACTACCTGTTGCAGGCCCAGTACCGCCACCAACCATAGTAGTAATACCTGAGCAGATGGCCTCTTCAATTTGTTGTGGACAGATGTAATGAATATGAGTATCAACACCACCTGCAGTCAGGATTTTACCTTCACCAGCGATGACTTCACTACAAGCGCCTATATTAATAGTCACGCCATCCTGAATATCAGGATTACCCGCTTTACCAATGGCGCTAATACGACCGTTCTTGATGCCAACATCAGCCTTGACGATGCCCCAATGATCTAAAATCACTACATTAGTAATGATAGTGTCGACGGTATCGGCATCACCAAGTTGGCTCTGACCCATACCATCACGTATAACTTTACCACCGCCAAAAGTAACTTCGTCACCATAACAAGTATGATCGTGCTCAATCTCAATCCATAGTTGAGTATCGGCTAGACGAATTCTATCGCCAGTAGTAGGACCAAACATTTCTGCATAAGCGCTGCGACTGATTTTAGACATGGTCTTCTCCTACTAATGTTGATAATGGGCCCATGACATCGCCTCTAAATCCATAAACTCGGCGCAAACCTCCGAGGGCGACTAAAGTCACGCTGCGCTGCTGACCGGGCTCAAAACGCACGGCAGTACCAGCAGCAATGTCTAGACGGAAGCCCATGGCCAGCTCGCGATCTAATTGCAGTGCTGGGTTCACTTCGGCAAAGTGATAATGAGAGCCAACCTGTATTGGTCTATCACCAGTATTAGCTACTATCAAAGTACGTTTTTCACGACCAGCATTCAATTCAATATCGCCAGTGGCTAGCTGTAGCTCTCCAGGTTTCATCTCGGTTCCTAGTGTTAAATAAGATTTAGTATTAATGGAGATAGGATTTAATCAGACCTACGATTAGGTTAAAAAAAGCATTTATGACCTTGTGCCATGAGTATGTGTTTTTCTAGCATACTGTCGGTAACAAGCAGAGCAAGTATTATTGAATAGGGTTGTGCAAGGTAACTAGCTTAGTGCCATCGGGGAAAGTAGCTTCAACTTGTATCTCTGGTATTAATTCTGCCACCCCGTCCATTACTTGCTCGCGTGTTAGCCAGTTACGACCGCTACCCATAAGCTCAGCTACCGTACGGCCATCGCGTGCTCCTTCTAACAAAGCGGCTGACAAATAAGCAACCGACTCAGGATAGTTGAGCTTTAATCCGCGAGCTAGCCTACGCTCAGCTACTAAACCGGCGGTGAATAACAGCAATTTATCTTTTTCTCTTGGGCTTAATTCCATGGTGTTGTTCCTTAGATGGGCTAAATATAGTCAGTGAAATTAGGTAAGCCAAATACGGGGGATACAAGCAGGGCGCTGGAGTAGCACAGGTCGGATTAGCGCCCAAGCTTGCCACATGCCATCACGGCATTCGTTCATATCATTGCCCAAATAGCGTACCAGAAGTACCCCGAGGCGCTGAGTGATAGTAAAAACTTGTTTAGACAGGCAGGCGCGTAATGCTTTGATTAAATCAGCCTGAGGGCTAGCATCAAAGCCTGGTTGTAGAGTAAAGCCGCTGGCAAGCAAAGTGCCAAATACGACGTTATCTGCCAACCCCACTCGGCTCTGCTGCATTTTGCTACCAGCAGTTAGCTGTAAGCGCTCATTAAGTACTAAACGGCCATCACGCCATAAGGAAATATGCTGGCTCAGTGAGCCTTTATCGAAGACTTCTTTAGCCGCTGGGCGTCCTAAACATACCAAGTCCCAACCTATAAACCGTGCGTTAGCAGACAATTCAATCCGGGTATCTAAGCGGGCATTGGCATCTCGAAAAACGATAGTCTCTTGTGGCAACCATTCACATTCAGCATTGTCCAGCAAAGTTAACTTGACTGACTGACCTTGAGCGACGCCATCACTATCACGCCCATAGACTTTGCCTGCAGAAGGGGTAGTTAATAGGCTTTGGCTATCGGCTACACAGTGAGCTTGTATTTTTAATTGGTCACCAGATACTAAGCCACCGGGTGGATGCAGGATGTATAAATGACAAACACCACCTTCGGGGTAAAAGGGACGTTGAATACGCAGCGGCCCGCTAAAAGACAGCTGCTTAAGATAGGTTTTATTGGCTGTTGGTACTAGCTTAAGTTCAAGCTCGGCGAGCCATTGTCTGTTTTTGCCATAACCTTGGGAGGTGGCGCTAGGTGCTGAACTCATTGTCGAAGGCCATGTTATGAGAGTTGCAAATCGTTATGGTAATAGACGAGTATAATAATTGGATAATCAAAATACTGATACGGTTATTAATACTAGTGTTAGCATTATAAACAACCAGTGTTGCATTCATAATGCAATATTGGTGCCAACCTTATTACGGGCTAAATTATAACATTTATCCCTATAAATGTTATAAAAAAACCAAGGTAGTGCATAAAATTGCAAGGCTGAGGCCAGAATGATGCCGGTGATCAAAAAAGACATTAAGGCGGGTTGAATAGTGACCACTAGAGATTGGAAATAGCTGCTAGTGAAACAAAGCAGTGTTGCAGATCATATGCTAATGTAAACCCTCTAATTACCATACTAGTTGCCATACTAGTTACAGTGCTTATCACAGTACTAATTACAGCACTAACTCCAAAACAAATTTACTGCCAACGAAACCAATAGCTAACAATATAAAGGCGTAAATAGTGATGTTAGCAGCACGCTTACCACGCCACCCTGCACGCCAATTACCTAGTAGCAGTACCCCAAATAATAACCATGACAGTACACTAAATACTGTTTTATGCACGATATGTTGAGAAAATAAGTCCTCTACATAGACGAAGCCAAGTCCCAGCGCAATACTAAGTAGCACAAAACCTACTAGGATCATGTCAAATAATAATCCTTCCATAGTCTGCAAAGAAGGGAGCTTATTGACCCAAAAGCGATGAATAGTCTGTTGTTTTAGTTCACCAATTTGCAGTCGCAAAAATAGCGCTTGTACGGTGGCCATCAGTAGCACACAGTAAGCGGCGAATGATAGTATAATGTGAGCTTCTAAACCGACACTGACATGAGTTAAAGGCTGGTAAGCCACTCGACCAATGAATCCTATGGTCATGCCGATAAAGGCGGTTGGCGCTGCCAAAATACCTAAACTGACAATCGGTCTATACAATGAGAACAGGACATAAAAGAATAAGAAAAATAAGCTGATAAGACTGAGCACATTAAATAGATTAAAATTCAGCCCATAAAGAGTGAATATATAAGGATACAATAGGGTGGCGTGCGCAAGCATTCCCAGCAGCAATAGGCCCAAACTGAGACCTTTATTAATAGTAATATTGGCTGTCAGTGCCCAACCGATGTAGATACTGACCGCGATATAAGCCATACTGGCTATCACAAAAGCAAGTAACACAGCTAAGCCTCATTAATTATCAGCAGCGCAACCTAGTGGCTATTATTACTCAGGGCCGCTCAAGTTAATGCTAAAATGGTATGATTAGAATAAGCCTACAATTTATCATAAAACAGCCTTCAGTTGAGAATCATATCCATTATTATTTTAGCCTAGTCAATATTGCTGATTCATTATTAAAGATGCAGGATCAATATTGATCTACTATTGAGAAATTCTAGCATAAGCGCTTAAATAATAAACGGGTGAATTAAAACCAGTGGCTTGCAACAGGTGATGAATACTAATTAAAATACCGCTAACCACAATATAGCTAAGCAAAACCCTATTAACTAACGCAGATTTAAAGAATACATATTAACTAATGACCTAATGAGAATTACTTATGTTTGATACCTTAACCGAACGCCTATCGTCGAGTTTACGCAACATCTCTGGCAGTGGTCAATTAACCGAAGACAATATCAAAGACACTTTACGTGAAGTACGTATGGCGCTGCTCGAAGCTGACGTAGCTTTGCCTGTGACTCGTGATTTTGTTAAACGAGTCAAAGAGCAAGCACTGGGCGCAGAAGTGTTAAAAGAGTTAGCTCCTGGACAAGCTTTTGTAAAAATCGTCCACGATGAGCTGACCGAAATGATGGGCAGTGCCAATCAACAGTTAGAAATGACTGGCAAACCACCAGTAGTCTATATCTTAGCAGGTCTACAAGGTGCTGGTAAAACCACTACTGCTGGTAAGCTGGCCAAGTTCCTACAAGAGCGTCATAAGAAAAAAGTTATGCTAGTGTCGGCTGACGTCTATCGTCCAGCAGCGATCAAGCAGCTTGAGCAAGTGGCTGGGCAAGTTAATGCCAAATTCGTCAATTCAAGTAGCGACGAAAACCCTATTGATATTGCGCTACGAGCTATTGAAGAGGCCAAAATTCAGTATCAAGATATCTTGATTATTGATACCGCCGGTCGTCTGGCTATTGACGAAGCTATGATGAATGAGATCAAGGCCTTAACCGCTGCGGTCAATCCTTCTGAAACTTTATTTGTAGTCGATGCCATGACCGGTCAGGATGCGGCAAATACTGCCAAAGCATTCGATGATGCCTTGCCTTTGACAGGGGTGATCTTAACTAAGACTGACGGCGATGCTCGGGGCGGCGCTGCGCTATCAGTACGGGCTATCACTGGCAAGCCTATTAAATTCTTAGGTCGCGGCGAAAAACTAGACGCGCTAGAGTTGTTCCATCCTGAACGTATTGCCCAACGTATCTTAGGTATGGGTGATGTATTAAGTCTAGTTGAAGAAGTTGAACAAAAAATCGACCGTGACAAAGCCGAAAAAATGGCTAAAAAGATGCAAAAGGGTGGTGAATTCGACCTTGAGGATCTACTGACTCAGTTTCAACAAATGAAAAGTATGGGCGGCATGGCAGGCTTCATTGACAAGATGCCGGGTATGGGCGGCTCTGATAT
The DNA here is from genome assembly GCF_019279065.1 of Psychrobacter sp. BF1. Taxonomy (NCBI): domain Bacteria; kingdom Pseudomonadati; phylum Pseudomonadota; class Gammaproteobacteria; order Moraxellales; family Moraxellaceae; genus Psychrobacter; species Psychrobacter sp. BF1. The sequence continues at coordinate 26,580 of NZ_JAGYWV010000009.1, read as the reverse complement.
GCAAAAAGCCGTTGAAGACGCTAAGCCTGAAGAAAAAGTACGTGAAATGGAAGCTTTGATTAATTCAATGACCCCATTTGAGCGCAAAAATCCCGATAAGATTAACCCTAGTCGTAAACGTCGTATTGCCGCAGGTTCTGGTCGCGAGATTCAAGACGTCAACCGCCTGCTTAAGCAACACAAGCAAATGGCAAAAATGATGAAAATGATTTCCAAGCCTGAGGGCATCGGTAAAATGATGAAATCTATGCAAGGGTTAATGGGTGGAGGCGGCGGCGCTGCAGGTGGCGGTGGTCCGTTATTTGGCGGTGGTGGCGGTCAATCAGGCGGCATGAAAGATGTTAACCAAGCAGCAATGGCTAAGCAAATGGGACTAGATCCTAACAATTTGCCAAGCGCTGAGGATATGCAAAAGCAAATGCAAGAGCTGCAGAATCAAGCACCAAAAGGCTTCAAAAAGCGCTTTTAGCTTAACCCGATTGCCATATCATAACCGCAGTATAGAACCTCAATGCTAGCTATAGCTTTGGGGTTTTTATAAATAGGTTTTACTAACTTAGCGTATGCCTCGGAATCGACAATACTTTTCGATGGATAAATTGTGGAAAGTGCAGAAAGTCATCAAAGTTGTTGAATTGAAATGCTATGATAGGCGCTGTTTTGTAAAGCCAGCAAGTACAACTGAGGTCAGCATGTTTTTAGCCATGGATACCGTTTTTGATCAATGTTCGATTGCTATTTTAGACAGCAGCGGCAAAGTGATTTCAAACCAAACTGAAACGGGTAAGCGTCAGCAAACCCAGCAAATATTGCCGATGATAGATGCGGCACTAAAGGGTAATCAGCTGCGATTGGCAGATGTGCAAGCATTGATATTCAATCGTGGTCCCGGTGCTTTTAGTGGTATTCGTATCAATACTGCTGTGGTACAAGCCTTATCAGTAGCCCAAGATTTACCATGCGTGGCTATCTCTAGCTTGCAAGCTATAGCGCAGTCTGCTTATGTACAGCATGGTCTAACGCAAGTGTATAGCGCCCTTGATGCGCGGATGCAGCAAGTGTATTTTGGTCACTATTGTCTAAGGGACGGTATTATGCAACCAGCGCCTGTCGATGCAGGATCTATCGATGCAGCGGATACTGAGCAATTGCTAGATTATGACAGTCAAACGCCACTTAATTTACCTATTGTTGGCAATGGTGCTAGCTTACTCAAGCATTATGATGGACAACTTAGCTATGACGATATCAATCCTGATGCGGCTATCATTGGGCAATTAGGTATCGCCCAGTTTGTAGCGAGCGGTGGTACCGAGGCGTCGCAAGCTTTACCAAAATATTTGCGTAATCAAGCCTGGAAAACGCTGAAAGAACAAGGTAAAGCTTAAAGCTTTACTAGCAGCTAAAGGTCAGTACTAAGCTAATAAAGTATTAATATTAGCCTAAGTATTTTTATAACAGTATTCTTATAACGGCTAATGAACCACTTAAAGGTACAAAGGTCATCAACAGATAACATGACAGCACCCAGTAGTTAGTAGTGCTGTTTTTAGGATAATAAAAGTGGATATAGTTTTATTAATTCAAGCCGTCATCATGGGTATTGTTGAAGGTATCACTGAGTTTTTACCCATCTCTAGTACTGGCTATCTGATTTTATCAGCTGATGTCATGGGTTTTTGGACCAAAGAAAAAGTTGATTTGTTCATAGTAGTAGTGCAATTAGGCGCTATTTTAGCAGTTATTTATGACTACTGGGGACGCCTCTGGCAAGCGCTTACTGGATTAATTACTGGTAAGTCTGAAGTGCTAAAAAACCCTCGCCAGCTCGGACTTAGCTTGATAGTCGCTACTATTCCAGTGATGATCCTTGGTTTTACTTTTGCCGATGAAATTAAGCTTTATTTATTCAACCCTGTCACTGTAGCTATCATGCTGATCATTGGTGGTTTACTTATTTTTTATGTTGAAAACCGCCCGAAAGTCATTATTGCTGAGGAAGCTGAAGATGTCAGTCTCAAGACAGCCTTGATGATTGGTTTATTTCAATGTTTTGCCTTAATACCAGGTACTTCACGCTCTGGCGCTACTATCGTAGGAGCGCTATGGCTTGGCGTCTCTCGTAAAGCCTCAGCTGAGTTTTCCTTCTTCTTAGGCATTCCAGTTATTATTGGTGCTGGGTTGCTCGATTTAATCAAGCATCATGAGGTGATGTCCACTAGCGAGGATTGGTGGGTACTTGGTATAGGTACGCTAGTATCCTTTGTAGTCGCACTATTGGCTATTCGCTGGTTAGTGGCTTGGGTTAGCCGCCGTGACTTTAAGATTTTTGCTTGGTTGCGTATTATTACTGGCATCGTGGTATTAGTAGCGGCTTGGGTATTCGGCTATCAGTTTGCAGGCTAAATCTTTGTAGGCTAAGTCTTTGCAGGTCATATCAATTAGATTTATCAATAGACTTTGCCAACAACCGATCGTCAAGCGATTTTATTAATATTTGAATAGCTTGATAAATAGCTTGATGAATAGTCATGAGAGATAGCAGTTATGAGCACTTTGCAAACATCTACAACGGCTATCAGCATTCAACATTGCAAGTTGGTTTACGTTGACGAAGTCCAGCAAGCGCAAATTCAGCAATTGCAGGCGCTGATCAGTCATCACAACTTATCTTTAGAGCTAACTACTGAGCTAGTCACTGACAAGCTTACTCAAAAGCGCCGTGCACAGCTAAGTGCAGAATCGGCATCAGCGCTGCTATTATTAGACCATAAAAACCAGCTATCGTTATTGAGTGCTGGTTTAAGTGTAGCGCCGGAATGGGACAAGCTACAACGGCGCGTGGTCAGTGCTGGGCGCAAAACTGAGCTATTATTACAAGCTGCTAAACTTAGCGCTGGTAGCAAAGTTATTGATGCTACAGCTGGCTTTGGACATGATAGTTTGATATTAGCTAGCACTGGGGCACAAGTAACTATGCTAGAGCAGCAGCCTTTAATGGCGCTGTTATTATTGACTGAACAGCAGCGCATGAGTACCCAGCCCAATTGGCAAAAGCTGATGTCACGTTTGCATATTATTAATACTGATGCATTAAGCTATTTCAGCTCTCTACAGCGTATCCAAGCAGAGGATTCTATAAGCTCTGACGCCACTAAACAGAAGGTAGATGTTATTTATTTAGACCCTATGTTTCCGATGGATAGCTATCAAGATAGTAAGACGGGTAAAGGCGCTAAAGTTGGTAAGCAAATGCAAGCATTGCATGGTTTAGCGCAGCCGCCAACGCTAGTTGAAGAGCAGCAGTTACTACAAAGTGCGCAATCGCTTTTGAGTAATAATCAACAGCAAGCTGGGCGAGTTATCGTCAAGCGTCCGCAGCAGGCCGCGTTACTGGCTCAACAGCAGCCGACTGAGACTTGGCAGAACGAAGCACTACGTTTTGACGGTTATTTCATTTAAAGGTTTTTAGCTGCCTTAGCTTATCTGCTTAAGCTAAGTGATACGGGAGATTGTCGATGTCAATGATAGTGGTTTATCTAGTAGGTGCATGGTTGCTACTGATGCATATTGCTATGCGTAGGCACATTCGCCAGCTTGAAAAGCGCTTAAAGCAAGTGACCGACCCAACCGAGTATTTGTCTTATTTACGTCAGCAGCCAGTACAGAGTGATAAAGTAGCTTCGATTAAAGCGTTACGAAAACAGTATCCTGAATTATCTCTGCTAGAAGCCAATCAATTATGGCAGCAAAAATAAATACTATAAAAATAGAGACCATTAACTAATGATATCTAAGCGGCCAGCCTTAACTTTCAAAGACAAACTTCATGCCTACATGCAGCTGACGCGCTTTGATAAACCTGTGGGCATTGAGCTATTGTTATGGCCAACTTTGTGGGGCGTGTTGCTTGCAGCAATGAGCCAAGCGCAACAGCAAGGCTCTAGTACTGGCGTAACGGCAGGTTTACCAAGCTTAAAAGTGTTTATCATTTTTGCCCTAGGAGCAATTTTGATGCGAGCGGCAGGTTGTGCTATTAATGACTTTGCTGATCGTAAAGTCGACGGTTTCGTCACTCGTACTAAAGGCCGGCCGTTGGCTGATGGGCGCTTATCTGGTAAAGAGGCTATTGCAGCGTTCTTAGTATTAGTAGCATTGAGTGCCAGCTTACTATTCTTTTTACCGGTGCAAGTGTTTTACTGGTCTCTTGGCGCCGTGGTATTGGCTTTTATTTATCCTTTTATGAAGCGCTTTACCCAGTTACCGCAACTGTTCTTAGCAGCGGCCTTTGGCTGGGCGATACCTATGGCTTATGTGGCGATAGTCGGCGCTCCTGATATTTGGTGTTGGCTGTTATTCTTAGCTTATATGTGCTGGACTGTGGCTTATGATACGCAGTATGCGATGGCTGACCGCGAAGATGATCTAAAAATCGGAATCAAATCAACGGCTATTTTATTTGGACGTTATGACGTAGTTATTATCTCGCTACTGCAAACTCTGTTTTTATTATTAATGGGCATAGTTTTGTGGCATTATTTCTCAGTGACCCATTTAGGGTTTATTCCCGTATTTGGCTTAGCATTAGTAGCGATGATGTTCGCTAAACAAAATAGCGCTTGCGCCAGTCGGCAAGCCGCTGCTTGTTTCCAAGCCTTTTTGGCTAATATTTGGGTTGGACGTTACTTGTTCTTGCTGATAGCAGCCTCTTGTATATGGACGAGCTTTAATGGATAACTCAAATTTACCGCCCGAATCTAAGCGGTCAAAGTTACTAAAAACTAAAGGTTTAGCTGCAAATCTAACTAAATCTACTCCTAGTACAGCACCTAAAATCGACTATCAGCTAAGGCTTGCAGAGCAGAGGCTGACTCGTGAGCAAGTGATTGCCACTGAGCGTAAATTGGCAAAATTCGCTAATACTATGGATTCGCTAGTACGAGTGCCTTTTACTAAGCAAGGCGTTGGCGCAGATGCTGCGTTATCGACGATACCATTAGCTGGCGATATAGCAGGATTAGCATTAACTAGCTATGCCTTTATGTTGGGTCGGCAATTGGGTGTTCCTGCTAGTAAGATGTCTCCAGCAGTACGTTTAGCCTTGATTGATATGGTGGTGGGTATCGTGCCTGGAGTCGGCACATTATTGGATATTTTTATTCGACCTAGCCGTAAAACGCTTAGCATCGTCCATAAGCATATTCATGAAGAGTACGGTATTACGGATACTATTCATATGGATCGGCCGTTTTTGCATCAGCAGTTAGAAGATAAGCAGCAGCACAGTCGCTTTTGGCGCAATCCTATTGTGGCTTGGCTTTATCTGCACATACCTGATTTTTTGGGGATGATTGTGCTGATAGCGCTAGTATGGGGACTGTGGTCAATAATCATTTGGATAACTGGGTTTTTTGCTCGATAGAGTGGCTATGTTATAGCAACTTTAGCCGATCTGTTTTATATTTCGCTACCACTAAACCAACGGCGTCCGCAACAGGCTACGCTGTGGTGATAGTCTGGCGAGCATAGCAGCAGATACAGGAACGAAGTTACCCAGCATGATATCTGCTAATATTTCGGCGCACAGTGGGGCATAAGCATAGCCTTTGGCCCCCATCGCACTTAAGGTCCAAATACGACTTTGCCCTGACCCTAACTGACCTAGTATCGGGTGATAGTCAGGGGTTTGAGTGCGTACCCCAGCACGAGCTTGCCAGCCACTAGTATCCGTAGGTATTACTGCTGCTAACTCAGGGATAGCCGCTATTAGTTTATCACGACTGACTTGGTGTTCAGCAGCCCGTATCTCTGTAGATATATCATTACGTACAAAGCTGGCACCTAATAATAGTTGCTGGCGTCCTTCATCCACATTATTGATGCTGCTATCGCCCCTTTGCGGCGTAAATGGGGCACAATAACCGCTATATTTAAGCGGCAGTTTAGGTAGCTTTGCCCATTGTGCTGCTGTCGGGGTAAACCAAGATAATTGCCCGCGAATTTTACGACAATCAAAAACACGCCTATCTAATTCATGACTTTCAAAAGCAGCACAAATGATCACATTATCTGCGGTGATAGTTTTTTTAATAGTCTTTTCAGCAGCGTCACTACATGCATTTTTGCAATAGTCTGTATCAGCACTATGACCCGTAATACAAACCTGCAGGGCAGTTTCATTAATAGCAGTCACCGTTAATTGCTGATAGGTAATCAACGGATGGTTAAGTATCAAGGTTTTTAGCGCTTGCGGATTGACTAAGCCTGACTGTGGTAGATATAAGTTTTCGGCTAGTGCTTGCAGCCCTAAGTTTGTAGCATCTTGCGCTTGTGCGACTGACAAGGTAGTAGCCATCTTAGGAGGATATGCTGAGATTTGTTCAACGTTGACATTGGCTTTGATTAGCAAATCGAGCGCGCCCGTTGGCTCTAATACTAAGGCTGTACTGGATTGAACGGCTTGCTCATTGAGCTGCTGATAAAAACGACAGCTGTACAGATAGCCCAGAGTATGCAGATGCTCATCAACATGATGGATAGGAGTCATTTTAGGAGCTAGTAGGGCACGTGGATTGCCGGAGGCTCCTGCTAATGGAGCTGTTTTATCTAGTAAAGTCACTTTAATACCACGATTGGCTAATGACCATGCTGTTGATAAGCCAGAAACTCCAGAACCAATGACTAAACTATGATAAGGGTTACCCAAGGCAGTTTGATGGCCGTTGGTTTTTTCTACAGTTGACTCTATAGCAGTTGTTGTACTTTGCTCTAAAGTAGACGACATTATCTTGCCGCTAGCGCCATTCGCTGATAACGATTCTGCCGTCATCACCGCCGTAAGCATCTCATTTTTACGGCCAAAGCCTTTGATCTTTTTTAGGGCAAAACCGTTATTTTGTAGACCACGTTTGACTACCCCAGCACAGCTATAAGTAGCGACACTAGTACCCAGCTGTGACAAGCGCTGTATTTGCGCAAACACCGCATCGGCCCATAATGACTCATTGCAAGAAGGGGCAAAACCATCTAATAGCCAAGCATCGACGTGCGCCGCTCGATTACTAGCAGTGCGATTCTGTAATTTGGCTAAGCTAGTGGCTGCATCACCCAGCCAGATATCGACGGTTAAGTTATCAGCAGGGAAGGTCAGCCGATGCGCGCCAGCAACAAGCATTGGATAAGTCGCTAGTAGCTGCTCGATGAGATCAGCGAGTTCAGGCGCACGCTGTGCCCATAAGCTCAGTATCTTAGTTAAGTCATCGAGGGATAAGGGGTGCATTTCAGTAGTAATAAAATGCAAGCGAGCGTCAGCTAACTGTGGCTGAGTGATACGCAGTTGTCGCCATAACTGCCATACTGCTAATAGATTAAGGGCAGTACCAAAACCCAACTCAACGATAGTAAAGCTCTGCTGCCCAGTTAGATTTGCCAAACGTTCAGTCAGTTGATTACCATTGATAAATACATAGCGCGACTCTGCTAAGCCATCGGCATGAGAGAAGTAGACATCACCGAACTCCCCTGATACTGGCACTTTATTGCCGCTATCGTCCCTTTGCCATTCGATTTTTGCAGGGGTAATAACTTGCTCATTTATTGAAGGGTTCGGAGCGCTAAGTACTATGGAGTCTGTTTTGGCGACATTTTTACTGGCATTTTTACTGGCACTGTTACTGGCACTGTTAGTGGCATTGGAATGGTCATTAGCATTATTGGTCATAAACACCATCAGTTATAAGAGTAGCGTCATTCACAGCTAGAGGTCTTAGAGTATTTGTTTTAGAGGATTAGCATTATAAAAATAGTTAGTATTATGAAAATAGTTAGCACAATTTTTATAAAAAACCAGCACTAATAAAAAACCAGCTACTAGCATACTACTACCAACGTTCCCGCCGCACAAACACTAACCAAGAGACAAAGATACCTACTAAGAGACTTATTAGTACAGTAAAAGCACCGTATAAAAACAGCTGGCCTTTACTCTCATATACTAAGACATTAGTCTGCGTTTGCAGGTCATTGACTTGTCTTTGTAATTGCGCATTTTGGCTAAGCAACTTTTGATTGGCAGCAGAAAGTGCCTGATTTGACGGCTTTAATTGCGCGGCTAAAGTGTTATCTATAGTCGCAGCTTCAGCTGTCGGCTGGTCGGTATTAGCCTCAGTAGCTATATCAGTAGCTATAGCAGGCTGAGCTGAAGGAGCACCAGCTGCTACTGGTAATGCTTGCGCTGAAAAAGCTATAAATAAGCTCAGCCAAACAGCTATAAATTGATAACTAGAGCGCTGATAAATAACGGACACTAGCTTATTAGTAGGTGTTGAGTATTTTGAGGTAAACAATGCACTCACGATGGCGGACCTTTTATATAGGTTTAGGTAAAACGTGGATAAAAGGTTTAATATCGACATGGCTATATACACCATCACGTAAGTAAGGCTCAGCACTTGCCCAAGCTTGTGCCGCCTCAAGGGATACAAAGTCAGCGATGACAATACTGCCAGACATCTGTATTGTATCGCCGCTTTGGTGGTGTGCAATAGGAGTAGGCCCAGCAACGAGTAGACGTTGCTCACTATCGAGAGTTTGTAGGCGTGCTAAATGCTCGTCACGAGTAAGTTTGCGTTGCTCAGCACTGTTAGCAACATCATGACCAATGATCGCAAATAAGGGCATTAGGACTCCTCAATAAGGCTTAAATAATAGGAAAAACTATATGGATTTAGTAACTTATTTAGCGGTTTTATCAGTCAATGCTGGATTGAGATGATTCTTTAAAACAGCAAACTGAGCGATTACAAACACTAGCATAATCGGAATCCAGCCATAAGTTTTAAAGTTAATCCAAGCCTCATCTGACATAGTAAATGCCGTGATATAATGTAGTACCGCCATCATAGCGAAGAATACTGCCCATACCAAAGTTAGCTTTTTCCAACCCCTCATTGAGAGACTGAAGACATCCTTCATAGCCAATTGCATCAACGGTTTATTGATAGCCACACTGACTACTAAGGTTAAAGCGAAGATACCATTGATAATAGGGGACTTCCAACGTAAGTAAATATCATCACGTAGTAATAAGGTCCCGCCACAAAAGACAATAGTCAGTAATAAAACTACCCATTGTTGCTTCTCAAATTTACCTTTTTGACGGATAAAGTGGATAGCATAGATGATCAGGGTGGCAACAAGTAAAGCGCCCGCGGCTGCCAAAATACCGTGAGTACGAGCAGCTATAAAAAAAGCAATCAGCGGAATGAAGTCTAATAAGGCTTTCATATCAGGTGGAATATCCTACAAAAACGTAGAGGATAGTTTACACCTCTACTGGGCTAAAAAAAAGCAAACACAGTCTATATTCGTTATCTATTATAATATACCGCTATAATAAGCATAAGCGAATGAGTTAGCACAACTTATTCTGAATCGTTAGTTTTATTTAGAACTGTTATTTTATTTAAAGTAACGACTATTTATCCCTCTAATTTCTCTAGCTCTAAAACATCTAAAGCTAGGATAAGGCCAAAACCATGAAAGTCGATTTACATTGTCATAGTACCTGCTCCGATGGTACTTATGCGCCTACAGAGGTAATAGAACGGGCCCACGCCGCTGGGGTTACGGTGCTGGCATTAACCGATCATGACACCTTGTTAGGCATTGATGAGGCACGCGTAGCCGCCGATTCTCATGGTATGCAGCTTATTAACGGCGTAGAGATCAGTTGTGAGCATACGCTAAGTGGTGGTTATGGTAAGAACAAATCAACCAACAAAATTATCCACGTGCTAGGCTTGGATTTTTCGGATCGCGCGCGTATGCATGCCACTCTACAACAACTACAAGACAGTCGTGCTACTCGTGGTCAACGTATTACTGAAAAACTTAGCGCACTGTTAGGTATTGATTATGACGAGCTTTGGCAACAGATTCTGACTAAAGCTGGCGGCAACGCTAAAGCAGTTGGGCGCGCTCATATTGGACAAGTATTGTTCGAGCGTGGCGAAGTTAAAACGGTACAAAAAGCTTTTGATAAATACTTAGCTGATAACAAGCCAGCTTATGTTGCCATTGAAGCCCTGAGTATGCAAAAGGGGATTGAATTGATTCAAGCTTGTGGTGGCAAGGCAGTATTGGCCCATGCGACTCGCTATCAACTATCGGCAACTCGAGTACGTAAGCTTATTGAAGAATTTGCTGCGCTTGGCGGCGATGGCTGTGAGCTGCCGGCTGACAGTGAGCCATTAAGTACCCGTAGAATGGTAGATCGGAGTATTGCTGAGCATAAGTTGGCGGTTTCTGTTGGCAGCGATTTTCATGGTAGTAATATGCCTTGGCGACGCATCGGTGACGTACCTACTGTCAATGCTGATCAGCAAGGCATCTGGCAGGCCTTTGCCAGTTTAGCCTAACTTATTATTCGACGTTAATGTTAGTGTGTGCATCGAAAAAGCCCATGTTTTTACAGGTTAATCAGCAGTTCTGATAGCAATATCGACCGTCCATCTTTAATTAGCGCCCTTTATGAGTGAGGTATTGCTAATTGATTTAAAGCTTGCCAATATAAAGTTGTTTAACCTCATTTATTTTTATGCGGCAGTTATTGATGGCAGTTTCGATTTATAAACCAAGCTATAAAAAACTCACTCACATTATCTTTGATTTGCCAGCCGCAGACCGAGCATCGCTATTAGCATTATTTATAACGATGGAGGTAGCTTTACATTGGCTATGGTGTCTGATGGTATGGATACGACAAGACGAACTTAGTGGTTACGTTGATATCCATTTTTTGTATCCGTTGTGGCTAGGTATCACCCTCTCAGGGTTGTTTTTTTGGTGGATGATAGGACGCTTATCTGGTATCAAAAATGACGATAATGCTTTAAATAGATGGCAAATCGGTCTTATCTTACCTTATACCCTCTATATAGCTACCGTCATAGTGATGATGGGCTATAGCAGTTTATATGCTGGCGTGTCACTAGTTGGTGGCTCGATGCTGGGTATGATGCTAATGAAACGTCTGTATGTCTGGCGCGTGTTTTTGTTACAAGTAGTGTTGATTTTATTGGCAATTGCTACTCCTTATTTCGGCATTAATTTACCCAATCTACGTCAGCTCACCATAACTTACCCTGTGTTCGATGCTTATAGTTATCTTACTTATAATGAGGTCATGGCTATCGAGAACGCTATTGCGGCCTCAATCTTCAAAAATGATGCACTAGGCTGGAATAGCGTCAATGAAGTACAGCTCTCATCAGCTTTTTTCTGGCGCTTAACTCATATATATCTGGCATTGCCCAAAGCTATTTTTATAGTTTATGCCTTTCGAACCTTATTAGTAGTATTAGACAATAGTAAAAACGAAATCTTGCAACACGCTAACCAAGACGAATTGACTTTATTGAATAATCGCCGCCATGGTCTTAAACAGATGCAGCAAACACTTATGCAGTGTTCGGAAAAAGATTATAGTGTGGTGTTATTGGATTTAGATTTTTTCAAAAATATTAATGATAGTTATGGGCATGAAGTGGGAGACCAAACGCTGCGTGAAGTGGCGCATATTTTTTCTACTACTGTACCGGATCGAGCCATTATTAGCCGTTATGGTGGTGAAGAGTTTTTGATGGCTTTGCCGGATACTTCTCATGATGAAGCGCTAGCAATCGCTGAGCAACTGCGTGTAAATATCGCTCAGCATATTATACGAGTTACTAAGGACATTGACTTGATGGTTACAGTTAGCCTTGGTCTTTATACTTTGACTCATAATAAATTGAGACTTATTAAAGAAGAATGTGCGAATCGCAACATCCCAGCAGCAAGGCGAAAACTTGGCAAGAGTAAGTTGAGCTTTCTTAGATCAGCCGAACATAGTCAATCAAAGGCAGCATTAGCTCTTGCAAAAGTAAAGCTGCCTGCAGATCTCTGTCAACACTTAATTAGTACCGCTGATAAAGCTTTATATAAAGCTAAAGATCGTGGCCGTAATCAAGTAGTGAGTGCCAATAATTTGCAAGCAGAAGGACTTTTAGAGCCCCCTGTAGCTGAGTCGATTTATGGTACTTAAATACCCGACCTAGATATTGAAACAGCTACTGAAACAGCTACTGAAACAGTCACTGAAACAGCAGCTAAGCGTTTATGTAAACTAGGCCCTAAGCTGTCTTTAATACTTGAGTCAAGCTGGCCAATACACTAGTAGCAAAGCTACCGGTAGTTAGGCTAAAGCGCAATACTAGTGATTGCTCATCTAGCCACTGCCATGACAATGCTTCTATTGGCAGCCGCAAAGCTCGACGCTGTGCTTTGATCTCATGATGCTCTAGACCTGTAGCCAGCACAGTCAATAAAGCGCTTTTCTGTACTACCTCAGTCTCTAACTGAGCCGCTGGGCCTGCCACTTTATCGTTATTTACACCCCACATTACTGCGGTCGGATGAATATCTCCGCTATCGAGACGTGCTTGTAAAGTATCGTCCAATTGCTCACTACTAAAGATCGACCCTGAGCCGTCAAGATTGAATACTTCTCCTGCCAGTCCCGTGTTCCAGCTGCCATCAACCACTCGGGCGTTCAAAATTTCATTAAAAATAACACTGCGCGCTGCAGATAGTGCCATAGTATGTTGCTCGCGTGGCACACGTTTACGTTTACTCTTTTTGCCGCTGGGCTTGTCTTTTTCAATAGGCTGAGCAAACAGTCTAAGCGCCTCTCTGATATTACTGGCATGACGCCCGAAGCGCTGTGGACCGAAATAGTTGGGCACGCCAGTACTCATTATGGTTTTTAGCTGCTGCTCGACAAGTTGATGGTTAGCCGTCACTTGTAGATCATTAGCGAATTCTATATCACGCAGGGTAATAACAAACTCATTAGCCCGATGTGCGCCACGGTTGAGTTTTTTGTTATGCCAACGTTGGTCAATAATTTCTACCGTCTCATTATCACCTAAGTCGCTTGGGGCAAAATCGGTTGCTGGCAACTGCTTTTTGGGAATGCGTAAGCTGAACCATTGTGTTGTTAGTGCATGCCGATCTTTTAGTCCTGAATAGCCGACGTCGCGTAAGGGGATGTCTGCCCACTCAGCTAGTAGTTTGGCAATATAGGCGGTATTCATGCCTGATTTTTGGATATGTAGCCACAAGTGCTCGCCTTCATCGCTAAAGTCTACAGCCATTATTTCATTGACTATAAAGTCTTCATTAGACGATTTATAGTACGCTAGTTTAATAGGTGGCAATGTTGGTTGCGCTAGTAGCGCCGTATCTACCAATGTCGCAACCTCTAAACTTAAGCTGTCGAAGTTTGCAATGGCTAAGCTCAAATCATTTGAACTTAAGTCATTTGAGCTTGAGCGGTCAAAATGTTGTGAATCAGAAGGCTGATTACTAGTAATAGGAGTAGATACAGGCTCAATAATATTAGGATCTTGAGAAGTCATAAAATGATCGTCTATGATAGGGTTAAGGGCAAAGCAGCCTATAAGCAAATAGAAGGCTTAAAAAGTAGGTTTTCTATAGTGGAACTAAGTCGTTGAATGCAGAAGTTACGTTTTGCAACGTGGCAGATATACAAATACACATCGAATGCTAAGGGGTCTTGTTACTATCAATGCATAACATGCGATCAATGAATAACATATTATCAACGCATAACATAATGTTTAATAAGTTGCTGCTGAGTGAAATATTTATTTTATAGTAAGGCTAGTCGATATTTTACCATCTAATCAATAGCAATCAATCATAACCCATCAGGTAGCAATCGCCACCGTTAAGGATAACTTATGTCTCAGGCCACTATTACCACAGTCACTATTAATAAAGCCGATATTGAAGATGGCGGTATGAAGTCATATAAGCAAGCGGATGATAGTATCATTTTAATCACCCGCGATGACACTACCTTTCAGGCGTTCGATGGCAAGTGTCCGCATGCTGGGGCAGATTTAGGCACAGGTCTACGGTGTGGCAATCGGGTAGTCTGCCCTTGGCATCATGCGACTTTTGATAGTCGTGACGGCACTTTGTTAGAGCCAGTAGCTACTGAAGGGCTCACCCAGTATCAGTTGACGGATGATGGGGATAATCTGATCGTTAATACTGCCGCCAAAATAGATAGGGCTGTTAAAAATGATCAGCTCACTGGCACGCATACGGTTGTCGTTGGTGGCGGGGCAGCAGGCTTTATGACTGCCCATCAATTACGTAATACAGGTTATGGTGGCAAAATCACCTTACTAAGCCAAGAGGACAAAGCACCGTATAATCGTCCGCTGTTATCTAAAGCCTTTTTAGCAGGTAACCTGCCTGAAGAAAAGCTACTACTTGGCGGCGCGGATTGGGCAGAGAAAAACAATATAGAATTACGCCTAAAGCAAACGGTCAGTGCCGTTATCGCTAATGAGCGTACGGTTATTATTAAAGATGAGCACCATGCTGAATATAATATAACGGCTGATTTCTTAGTAGTAGCAACCGGTGCTAAGCCTATCGTTCCTCCTATTACAGGCGCCCAGTTAGAAGGAGTCTATACTTTACGCAGCATGGATGATGCCAAAACTATCAAAGAGGCTAGTCAAGATCAGCACGTAGTGATCGTCGGTACTGGCTTTATCGGGATGGAAGTAGCCGCAGCCTTGTCGCAAGCGGGCAATACGGCCTCTATTACGGTGATCGGTCAGAGCGCACGAGTAATGGAGACTATCATCTCCGAAACAGTGAGCAACGCTTTAATTAAATTGCATGAAGACAATGGCATTAACTTTGTACTAGATGCTACGGTTAATGAAATCAATGGCAACGGTCAGCAGGTTAGTGGCGTTACTCTGGCAAATGGCACTAAGTTAGACGCAGATATTATAATTTTAGGTACAGGTGTATCGCCGCTTACTGACTTGCTTAAAGAGGTCAATGACCCCGATGGTGTGCAAGTCGATAGTCATTTGCAGCTACGTGATGGGGTCTATGCGCTAGGCGATATTGCCAAGGCATCTGGACAGATGGGACGTATGCGTATTGAGCATTGGCGGGTAGCATTGCAACATGGTTTAGTTACCGCAGCGGCTATCTTAGGAGACGATACTGTACCTTCTTTAGATGAGCGAATTCCCTTCTTTTGGACTATGCAGTATGGCAAAAGCTTACGCTATAGTGGTCATGCAGCTACCCCTGATCATAATATATTGCTGGGTTCGCCTGATACGCTCAACTATATCGAATATTATTTTGATGATAAAGGCGAGGATACGCGTGCCAGCGCTGCTAGTACTTTAGGCCGTGATAAAGAGTTAGTGGCTTTTAGTGAACTATTACGCCGTGGTCATGCGCCAACACGAGCACAGATTAATGCCGGCTTCAATATTATCGAGCAAGCGCATGCTTTGTCGCGTTAGTGTTAAGTGCTTAAGCGTTTAAGTGCTTAAGCGTTTAAGTGCTAAGCAACAGTAAATCTTAGCGCTTATTTGGCACTGATAAAGTTACGATAAAGGCTGCCATTCTACGCTGGCAGTCTTTTTTACCATTTATCTATAAAAAGTGTGACCGTCATATGAATAAAGATACCGTGTTTTTACGCCAAGCGCAGTCAAAAGACCTTGACGCTCTTAAGCAGCTACTTGACCGTTGTTATCGGCAGGCAGAAGGCTGGACTAATGAGGCAGATTTAGTCGCTGGTATTCGCACTACTAAGGCTGAGCTGGCTGTGGTCATTGCTGACCCTAAGCATTATATTTTCGTCTACCCAAAAACCAATACTGGCGATCGAGAGGGGCAAGAGACTGGCGAGTTGCTAGGCTGTATTGCTGTGGATATTAATAGCAACGTACCATCTGGCGATAATGCCTATATAGGTATGTTTGCCGTCCATCCTGAGCTGCAAGGTGAGGGAGTTGGCAACGTGATACTACAAGCAGCAGAGACTTTTGCTAGTCGGCATTTACAAGGTAATAAGCGTCAGTCAGCTGCGCAGACTAGCCGTTTGACTATGAGTATATTGAGTCATCGTCCTGAACTATTGGCTTACTATGAGCGCCGTGGCTACAAGCTTACAGGGGTCTCTATGCCGTTTCCAGAAGACGGCAATAATGGCGAGCCAAAGCGCAAAGATTTACAGCTATTAGAATTAGAAAAGCTAAGTCTTCCTTTAGCAGAGCTTTGATTAAATAGGGTTTTGTCCTAGGTTTTTAGCTCTAATTAGCACTAGTAATCAATAGTGCTGATTAGTCTTAGCAACCACTCTCACTAAGGCTAATCAAGGCTAGACGCATCAGTTGGTTTACTAGAGACAGTAAATCCTAACTAACAAGCACCTTGTATTAGGTGTTTGTATTATTACAAAAGTAAAATAAGTTTATTTATAGGCTATTGCAGAAGAGAAGAATAATGAAAATACTACAACCTATTACTATTGGTGGTGTGACTTTTAAAAATCGTTTGATGTTACCACCGCTTACTACTGGTTATGAAGCTAAGAATGGGAGCATCAGCTCACAAAGCTATGCTTTTTATACTCGTCTTGCCAAAGGGGGCGTAGGGTATATTGTGCTAGGCGACGTTGCGCCCATTCGTAGCTTTGCGCCCACGCCAAAACTGTTTGATGATAGTCAAATTGACAGTTT
Source organism: Psychrobacter sp. BF1 (assembly GCF_019279065.1). Taxonomy (NCBI): domain Bacteria; kingdom Pseudomonadati; phylum Pseudomonadota; class Gammaproteobacteria; order Moraxellales; family Moraxellaceae; genus Psychrobacter; species Psychrobacter sp. BF1. The sequence goes on along the minus strand of NZ_JAGYWV010000009.1, from coordinate 9,943 downwards.
CCGTCGGCTTGCTGATAGTGTTCATAGCTATGGCGCCAAAATTGGGGTACAGATATTTCATCCGGAATACGATGTCGATGCCATCAATGAGATGTTTATTAATGGCCAAAAAAATGAGGTACGTGAGCGCTTGCATTATGACATGGAGCACTTCGTTAATGAGGTGAGTGAAACGGCTTTAATGGCGATCATCGATAAGATGTGTGCTTGTGCGCTGCGGGCGCAACAGGCCGGTATTGACGTTATTCAAGTACATGGCGATAGGCTAGTAGGGGTGTTATGTAGCACCAAAATGAATAGCCGAACCGATAAGTTTGGTGGCTCATTAAAAAACCGCACCCGTTTTGCCTTGCTACTAGTTCGCGCCTTAAAACAGGCTGTGCCGAATATGATCATTGATTATAAGTTATCAGTAGTCACTCCTGTGCGCGGCAAAGGCGGCGTTGATGAAGTCGATGCCCCGCAGTTCGCAAAATGGCTTGAGGATGCAGGCGTGAATATGTTGCACGTAGGTCAGGCTAACCATACCGTCAACTTGGCAGATACTATACCGCCAATGGGTGTGCAGCCTTATGGCTTCTTTGCAGATATCGCTGGCGCTATTAGACAAGCTGTTTCTATCCCTGTGAGTACTTCAGGACGCATCATTGATCCTGACATGGCTGAAACTATGCTGCAAACTGGTAAAGCCGATATGATTGGCATTGGCCGAGCGCTACTGGCTGACCCTGAATGGCCAAATAAGGCCGCCTTAGGTCAGCAAAAAGATATTGTGCGTTGTATCAGCTGCAATTTCTGCGTTGACTCTATTATGAACAGATCTTTTGTTATCTGTACTGTCAATCCAGAGAATGGCTTTGAAGAGAGTAGGGTTATTACTGCAGCAAAGGTCAAGAAAAATATAGTAGTGATTGGCGGCGGGCCTGCTGGACTTGAAGCGGCAAGGGTCGCTGCTAATAAAGGCCATAGCGTGACACTGTTTGAACAGCAAGCACAGTTAGGTGGGCAGTTAAATATCGCTGATGTGCCACCACGTAAAGCAGAGCTACATCGGGCTACAGAAGACTTGATACGGGCAGTACATAGAGAAGGGGTGGCATTGCGTTTAGGCGAAACGGCGACTACTCAAAGTATAATGGCCCTAAAGCCTGATGCGGTGATAGTAGCGGTAGGGGCGATTAGCTTTATGCCACCCATTGCTGGTATAGAAGGCCATAATATTTATGACTCTTGGAAAGTGTTGGCCGGTGAGCAACTAGTATCTGGTCGAGTGACCATAGTTGGTGGCGGGGTAGTCGGCTGTGAGACTGCTGAATATCTAGCTGAACGGGGTTGCCAAGTAACGATAGTAGAGATAGCGGATAAAATTACTGATCATATAAGTGTGACCATCCTACCCTCTATGCTTGCGAACTATGAGCAGTATGGGGTAAAAATATACACTAACCATAGAGTAATGGATATTGTTGCAGATGAGATACGCTGTGAAGATCATTATGGTAATGATATCTATATTGCTCACGACTACGTAGTAATCGCTAGTGGCGCGCGTCCGGTTTTATTTGATGCAGAGGCGTTAATCGCTGCGGGGATAGAGGTAGTAAAAGTGGGAGATTGTTGTACAGTAGCTGATATCTCGTATGCTACAAAAACAGCTTATGATGCGGCTAATGCGCTTTAAAGTTATCTTTAAACCCAAAGCAATAGTGCTTAAAATCTTGAGCTCAGCCCCTTTAACTATCCTGTTCTACCAGCTTTTGTCAGTGCACACCATAATCAAAGCAAAGCGGTGTAAACTTAACACCAGCTAGCCCCAAAAATGCTTAAAAGTCATAAACAGCCCAATACTTATCAGTATGAATGCCACAATAAGTAAGCGCTTAAACCAAGTAAAAGCCGGTAAGCGCGTGGCATTATCATCGGACATCAGGTAAGCAAATAAGCACATTAGGCTGCCTACCAAAGTCATAATACCTAAGCCAATAGGAACAATAAATAAATATACTTGCCACACAGTCATCTCGCAACCAATTTCATTACGAGCATCATAGCAGTATCGTAATTCTACTGTTAGCCTTAGTGGTTATTTTTCAGTCATAAGAGCAGTAAAGAAATATTAATAAATGTTGCTGATTTTTAATAGCTAATTAGGTATAGTTTAAATATTGTTTAAGATGGCCTAAAGGTCTATAAAATTTTGCTTATTAATCATTAATTAATCGCTGAGGTAGTTATGAATTATTTAATAAAGCTAGGTGCTGTATTGCTGTTGACCCCGATACTTATCGCTTGCTCTAATAAGCCTTCTGAAAGCGACGTGGAAGAACTTATTCAAACTCAGTATGATAAAGCCAATAGCCTGATGAATGATGCGATGGCACAAGCTGATGATGACGAGACGGCAAAAGCTATGAGTGGCATGATGGAGGGGATGATGCCGACCCTCGAAAAGGTAGAAAACGTGAGCTGTGACAATACCGATGGTGATAATGCTTATTTGTGCACGGCTGACGTTACCCAAACTATCGGCGGCACTAGCCGTACTGATAGTGGCGTGTTCAAGGTCAATGATGTTAACGGCACTTGGGTACTAACCCAATAGCAATCGAAATAGCTGGTAGGACGATGATAATGGAAAAAGGCTGCGTAAGTGCTAGCCTTTTTTTGTGCTTAATAATTAATGCCAATGTTTAGGGCTTAACATTAATATTTAGGACTTAACACCAATGTTTAATAGTTAGTCAATGAGCTATTTTATGCTACCTTATTGATTATGCAGTAATAACTATTTTGCTAGTAGCGGCTAGCCAATAAGGAGTAGGTTATGTCTAAGGTTAAAACATTCAATGCCTTGCCTAAAGTCGTATCTAATCAAATCTTTCAAGCGGCTATAACGCTTCTGGCTTTGCCTATTCTCTCCTTGCCATACTCCGCTTTGGCTCAGGCGTCAAACCAGTACCAGATTGAAGATTTCTCTGACGACTACTACGCCACCATTAAAGACTATACTGATAAACAATTTAGTGAATTAAACTATATTATCGAAATCATAGACGCTAAAACTAAAAAAACTCTAATAGCTCAGCCTTCTAGTCTTGCTATGGATTATGAACTACAGGACAGTGCATCATTGCAGCTGGGCGGAAAACTCAGTGCGAATATTGTCAATATTCCCTACGGTGACAGTAGCGTGCTGATCTATGATGACTTTAATTTTGATAATAAAAACGACTTAGCCCTAAAGGATGGCCGCTACGGTTGTTATGGCGGTCCTTCTTATCAAGTCTATCTAAAAAAAGGCCATAGCTTCGTGCATAGTGAAGAATTCACTGAGCTGGCGCAGGGTAACTGTGGATTTTTTGATATCGATTATGATAGGCAGACTTTAAGTACTATGACCAAGAGTGGCGCAGCATGGCATAAGTATTCAACTTATAAAGTAATTAATAATAAACCCGTGGCCATACGCATTGTGGAGGAAGAATACCAAGCGAAAGGTTTGCTTTTTATTACTCAAAGCACAAGAGTTAATGGCAAAATGCGGGTAGATAACTATCAAGCTTTAGCTGTGTATGATCCTAAAACAGACGGCAAATCGCCTTATATCTATACGTTTCATTTAGACAACGAAAAGATAATGGTCTTGGCTAGCTATTTTGTTGGAGACAGCGAGCAACTGTACTATGTGTTTGCTAATAAAGAGGGCAGAGTTGAGCTGTATTATGATGGGCCGTTTATTTATGATACTAAGCAAAAAACTCTGAGCTTCACTAATAAACCCGTCCTCTATCAAGTTAACAAGCAAGGCATTACTGTAAAGCTGCCTCACAGCAGCAAGTTATTAAAGTCACGACCGATAAGCGTACAGGGAAGTCTCGATAGTCTGGCCCAGTATACTAATGTGACCGTTAAATAAGGAAGTTAAAGTTTATGTTTACCTTAAATTGAGACAGTTATGAATAGCTTTAAAATCTTAGCCATTAGCACTGTATTGATAGCATTCCTAACGGCTTGCTCTGATGATCCTTCTAATCGCACGGTTAAAGGCTTAGTTAAAAAGCACTATAAACAAACCGATACTATGGCTGATAAGACAACGACTTTAGCTGGTAATGAGCAAGATCACGAGGCTTTTAACAGCGTTATTGAAAAGGCCATGCCCACTCTTGATAGTGTAGATAATATCGATTGCGTAGCTACTGATAGCGTTGATGCTTATCTGTGTAGCGCTGATATTACCCAAACTATGAACGGTCATACTAGTATCAATCAGGGCAATTTCAAAGTTTATAAGGCAAATAATAAATGGCTATTGGATCTGTAGACCGTGATCTGATAGCAGTGTTATTTAGAAGGGTTAGAGAGGGGTTGTGGTTATCAATAGCTACAATTAGGGCTAAAATACTTTTTAAATGGTTATTGCGAAAATATAATAGTTTATGGGTTGGACCAAGCTTGTGAGCCCTCCCCAAATTTCAAAAATATAATAGTTAATAAGTAGGCTGGGCGCAGCCTGTGACCCCCAATAGTGATATTAGACAATGGAAACTTTTAACGGCTCCAATCTATAGAAAGTAATAAATTTTTAATTATCTGTTCGATAAATTAGATATCACAAGCTACGCCCCCAGCATCAAGCACAATTCCTGCGCCTGATGCATAGCTGTTAACGCATAGCCTTTAACGCATAGTCACAAACTCTTCTGAACCCGTTGGATGAATAGCGACAGTATTATCAAAGTCCGCCTTCGTTGCGCCCATTTTTATCGCCACGGCAAAGCCTTGAATCATCTCATCGACGCCAAAGCCAATACCATGTAGGCCAATCACCTTTTCATCCTCACCTAAGCATACTAACTTCATCGTGCACTTTTGTCGATGCTGGGTCACTGCACTAAACATATCGGTAAAGCTTGAGCTATAGCATTTAATAGCCTCTTTACCAAATTGATTGACAGCCTCAATCTCAGACAAGCCAATAGTACCGATAGGAGGATGGGTAAAAATAACCGTCGGTATCAAATCGTAGCTTAGATGCTCATCAGGTTTGTCATTGAATAGGCGCTCCGATAATCGACGACCTGCGGCAACCGCGACTGGGGTCAAATCAACGCTGTCCTCAATAATATCACCGACCGCATAAATACCATCAACGTTAGTATTTTGGAACTTATCGACTTTGATTTTATCGTCATCAGTCGTCGCAACGCCAGTGACTTGCAGGTTAATATTATCGATAGAGGGCGCACGACCTATTGCCCAAATCAAGCAATCAACGGTGTCGATATGGCCTTCGCTATCATCATTGATAGATAAGCTCAGGCTATCATCGGTATTTTTATTAACCTCGTCTATTACACTATTGGTATGCAAATGAATGCCCGCTTGCTCCATCTCGATCAATAAAGTCTCGATAATGGTATGGTCAAAGGTACGTAGTGGTGAGTGTTTGCGTACATAGAGATGCACTTCAGAACCGAGACTATTGAGCACGCCTGCAATCTCAACCGCGATATAGCCTGCACCAACGATAGCTACGCGCTTTGGTAAATGGTTTAATTTAAAAAACCCATCAGAGTCGATACCATGCTCTGCGCCTTTGATATTGGGCTTGATAGGATGACCACCTGTAGCGATTAAGATATGGTCAGCGGTAATATGTTCGCCATTAACCTCGACGGTATTGGTATCGACAAACTTAGCAAAGCCTTTTATCACTTCAACACCGTTTTTGGCGAGGTTATTATCATAAGCGCGGTGGATATTCTCGATATATTGTTGGCGACTTTGCACTAACTTTTGAAAGTCAAAGCCTTTGACCTCAACGTCAAAACCATAGTCTGGCGCGAACTTATGAATAGTCTCAGCAACATGCGCGCCATACCACATTACCTTTTTGGGCACGCAGCCCCAATTGACACAAGTGCCGCCTAATTGCTCGGCTTCGATAATCGCGCACTTTTTGCCATAGCTTGCCGCACGGTTGATTGAGGCAATACCGCCGCTACCGCCACCAATGGCGATATAATCATAATGTTTGGTCATGGTTAAGTCTCTTTATTTGATGTCTGTTGATGCAATGTCTGTTAATACTGGGTAGCTCTATTATTAGGGTGGTGAGCGACTTATCAAGGTCATAATAAACCAAGGTTACGATAGCATAATTTGCAGTGTTTTTTTAGGTAGGTGAAATTATGAGTGCAGAAGATAAAAGTAGGAGATTTTGAATAAGCTTAGACAATTCGTAGGTTTGGCGGAGCTTGCGACCCCCAACAAATATGTTCAACAGTAAAAACCTTTAACCGCCCCAATCGATAGAAAATAACACATCTTTAGGTATTTAGTGGTTCAGACCTACAGCTTCTTCACGAGGCAAAAGCTATAACAAAACAGATTTACCGCTACTTATTTATCCTTACCAATACAACCAATAATCTAAGTTAATATATCAAGCTCCGCCCAACTTAAGGGCTACCTATCCAAAACGTCTATTGAACTCAGATTCGCTCATAAACAATAGTATTATTATTTCGAAAAGAGAAATTATTGCTGGTATAAATGTCCAACAAAATAATAAATATAAAATACCCCAAAAAACCTGATTCAAATAAAATTTATGTATGCCAAAACCTCCTAAGAATAAAGCTAGCAATATTGCAACACCTTTGCTTTTTCTACTACTATTCACCTGTACGATAGTAGTATGATTTTGAGTTGGTAAAGGAGGTGGGACAGCTTTAAACGGTGCAGGTTTCACAATCGGAAAGCCACAATTAGTACAAGACGCGCTTTGATTACTAATAGACTCAGAGCATTCAGGACATTTAATCGAAAACTTCATTTTAGAAGTTGGTAATCCACAGTTAGTACAAGAAACGCTTTGGTCGCTAATTTTATGTGTGCATTCAGGACAATCAATAATTGCCATATTTATTCCTATATTCAGATAATTGATGGCTTATTCCCATAGTCAAAACTCACTGTATCTGTTTTGTCTAATTCGCTTATGGGCTCATTTTGATACATTACTCACAAATAACACCGATTTGTATCCACTAATTTCACTCATATAGTTTATCTTGCATACAGTTGGCACGCTTAATTGCCTTCCACTGACTATATTCCGGATCGTCCTTCCCTAGGTAAGCACTGTTTACTTTTATAGCTTGTTCACATATTGCTCGATCATCACTTTTTCTGCGTGCTATGTCCCTCTCTTTTTTATCGTCCGCTGCTTTATTAACTACTTTTTCGTTGTAAGGTTCTTTTGTTTTTATTGGTGTTTCCCGTACTTTATATTCTTTCTCACTACCTGAAGGGGGATTCGATAATAAAACTTCCCTCGGTCTTGCTTCTACTGATATCACTGGCTCTGGCTTGAATTGCTCCAATGTTGCTCTTTCAACTACTTCGTTATTGGGAGCTTCTAGCGTTACTACTTTCTCAACTACTTCATGATGTTCTATCTTTTTTGACACTACTCTTTTGATTGGGCATATGAAATTAACAATATCTTGATCTGTCCAATCTGGTGTTGGCGTATACCAACCTCCAAGATCTGCTGAGATTAAGGCCTCAAGATTATCTGATGAGGTTTTTCTGATCTTATCGTTTTTGCAGTCAATTTGCATCTCCCCAAAAGAGTCGCTTTCATTCCCTCTGCGTGCATACTTAACGTTTTCAATGCCATAAGATGTAAATTGAGAAATAAGGAAATAACGGCCATCTTCACTTGAACCGGAAAGTAACATTGGTATCTGTGTCAATGGAGAATCAAATACTGATTCTTGGACTTTTGGTGGTTCGTCATCAGGCTCTGACTGCTCTTCACTGTATGGTCTAGCTTTTTCTGTATAGCTATCATAAGCATTCACAAGCCAATAGCCGATAGCAACTATAATAATAAGTAGGAAAATAGTTGCACCAAAACAGCCGCTATTTTTCTGTCTTTGACGATTACCTGCTAGTGAATCATTATTATCAGAATCTGCTTGTGGTAAAGGATGAGGAACAACGCTAGTAGTAGGGAAGCCGCAACTGGGGCAAGCAGTACTTTGATCGCTGATGCTTTTAGAGCATTCAGGGCAGTTGATTAAAGCCATATTTTTTCTTCTCTAAAATAAATACTTTATTAGATTAACTGCATTGGCTTACTGCTGACTCAATAGCTGATAAATACGTTTCAAAATCTCTCTTTTCCATATTTTTTTGTGCTCCATTTATTACCTGCTGAACTAGAAAGTATTGGATCCATGACATCAAACTGACAACTACAAAAGTCCTTATCAGATGTCTCTACACAAGACTGTACATATTGTTTTTTTCTACTGAGTAAGAGTCAGGAGCTGGTGCTTCATGTGTGATTGTTAAGCTATCCCCATAAACAGCTTTTTCATCAGAAGATAAACAAGCAACTAAAGAAAAAATTGAAATAAGTAAGAGTAATAATTTCAATTTCATAAATAATGTTCTAAAGAAGTTTTATGCAAAGATGAGTAGCTTTGGTCATTTTTCAATGACATAAGGAGTATAACTTGTTAGCAATATTTCAGCAACAAATGTCAAGTTTACATATTTGCTAGATTATAATTACCTAGGTTTTTATTTATTGAAAAATTAATTTGGTTAGTGTTAAAGGTGAAGGTTCTATTTAGTTATCAGTGCATGGAATGCACCCTACGCTTGATAAACTCAAACTCCACTCAAAAAAAAGGCCACCCCCAAAAGGATAGCCTCAATACATTTATTTAACAATAACCTAACTAGCTAGCTTTTTGCAACTCAAGCATCGGTTTTAAGAACTCACCCGTATGCGAGTTTTTATTCTCAGCCACTTCCTCAGGCGTACCTTCAGCGATAATCATACCACCACCTTTACCACCTTCAGGGCCAAGATCGATCACCCAATCCGCGGTTTTGATAACGTCAAGATTATGCTCGATGACCACGATAGTATTGCCTTTATCACGCAGCGCATGCAAGATATTGAGCAGTTTATCGATATCATGGAAATGCAGACCAGTGGTAGGCTCATCCAAGATATACAGCGTCTGTCCCGTATCACGTTTGGCCAGCTCACGGGCTAGTTTGACTCGTTGCGCTTCACCACCTGATAGCGTTGGTGCCGACTGACCGAGACAGATGTAGCTAAGTCCCACTTATGAAAAATACGTTCAACCTGATTTAGTTTTTCTTCTATTGAAGTCATGTTTCGTTCTCGTTTTGCATTGTTCGAAGTAATTAGTACAATTAATAACGAGGCACTATATTCATCTTTTTATTTAATTGGTTTTCAAGCCTGTGTTAGCACTTGGATAAGACTTTATGACTGAAAAGCGATTTCAAGAAAATAATGAAGATAGATTTTCTATTAGCACTCCTACTAATGATGACCCTACGCTAGTTGTTTGTCCAAAGTGTCAATCGAGAGCTGCTGTTACTTTACATAATGACGGTGGCAACGACGAGGTGAGGTTAAGTTGTCCAAGTTGTGGCTATAATCTAGCGAAAATAGTAGAAGAAAGAACATTTTATTGGGACGCAGAAAATCCAACGGACAGTTATTTTGGCGCTAATTTATGGCTGCAAACCGATTGTGTTGGTGAGAGTTTATGGGCGTTCAATAGGCGTCATTTAGAATACTTGGAAGACTTTGTATCGGCCAAACACAGGCAACGTAATCCAAATGTAGATACTTGGATGAATAGCTCACTAGCCAGTCGTTTACCCAAGTGGCTTAAAGCCGCCAAAAATCGCGAGCAGATTGTGAAGGCAATTGCGGTTTTGAAAGTTAAGTATAATGAGGGGTAAATTGATGAGAGTTTCCCAAACTTTGTGTAACTGCTTATAATCCACTAACCGGAGAATAAGCAATGACTACTCAATCTGACCTTAAAAAACTGGCTGAGCAAATGGCTGGTAGCATGAAAAGCTTTGATGACCT
>NZ_JAGYWV010000008.1:0-160133 GCF_019279065.1 Psychrobacter sp. BF1 | reverse complement strand
GGTGATAACGTTGAGATGGGCGTAGAGCTTATCCACCCAATCGCTATGGACAAAGGTCTTCGCTTCGCTATTCGTGAAGGCGGCCGTACTGTAGGCGCTGGTGTTGTTGCTACTGTTCACGCATAAGCCACAATCCTAAGCTATAACTAACGCTAGCAGAGCGATCTGTTGGTCGTTAGCTGAAAAGCCACTCTCTTTATTGAGGGTGGCTTTTTTTTGGGTAATAGGAAGTAAAAGGTTAGTGATGTTTCAGGTATTAACAATAAATAATTTGATTGATTAGGTGAAGTTTGCAGTATTTAATAAATAGCTAGACTACAGCTTTTCATATTGCAAATGTGTAAATGGATAAGACAATTTTTGCTCCCAAAGGAAAATAAAATGAAGAATGAATTTTTACTATTAGGTAGTTTATTGATATTAACTAGCTGCGCTAAGCCAAACATATATGACCCTGATGCTCAAATTATAGTGAATATAAATGATGACAAATACGTAATTCCGCTAAATCATATCACTAGACCAGATACTGGAAGTTATGCAAGCTTTGAGACGGATATGGGTCTTAGTTATTTTTTTTGGCCAAGTGGTCAAGGACTTTCCAATGAAGATAAAAATCCAAACGTTTTACAGTATGATGCAAATATTGTGAAGTTTCATTGGACAGCTCAAAACTCTGGTATTGAAGGCAACGATATGTCTACAAGAGTAAATATCGTAAAAAAAACAAATCGTAAAAATACGGCACAAGATAAATTTAGGTTAAAAGCTTATATTGACAACAATGATGACTCAATAATAACCTACATAGGTAATATCTATCCTAATTCGCCGACTACTATACGATGTTTAATGGCAACTAACAAAGATCAGAATAGTGTTTGTCAGATGGAATACTTACATCCTATTTATAACAATAATATCTTGCTTGAGTTTTCTGGAAAAAACCTTGCGGATTGGCAGTCGATAAATGCTATGGCAGTCAACTATATGAAAAAATGGCATCAGGAATAGTCATCATATGCATTGGTTAATACTAAAACAACTTCTAATACTTGGCAAATTCGATTCTAAGAACTGCTAATTATTAATGATAATCAAATAAGAAATGACCCTTGGCGCAGGCGGTGGTGCGGTTCGTACCACCTACATCACAGCTTTTCCTGTTGCTTTATCCTTAATCCAAATATCAGCGTAGCTGTCTCCACTGAACCATGACGTACCGATATCAGTAACCAAGTCTAATTGATAGTTTTTGTTGGCTTCAGCTTTAAAGCTAATCGTAGTCGGCCGAGTATAATGTCCTGCCATACGATAGCTGACGCGATGTTCATATATGGCGTTGCGTCTAGTCATCTAGCATAGCCCTCCTTAGATTACCTATCACCAATCAAATCACCACCACGCACACTCAAGATAGAGAAAGCACGTTGTGGATGAAGACGGTCGATCAAGGCAGTGTCGTTACTACTGCCGCGCTACCTAAATTCAATCAAGTACCAACGATTACCTCACCTAATGGCGTGGTAGTAGCTGTCCCTGTTGAGGTTACTGTTGATGCCAACGCAAAAGCTAAAGCGGCTATCGAAAAGAGTCCAGCAGAGCTAGGTAAGATAGCACTTGAGCTATCTAAGCAGCCCGGCTACGAGTATCTAGCGACTCTGGACAAGACTAACGATATTAATTGGGTACAAGTCGATCTGATTCAGAAGAATTGGGACTATACGCAAGAGGGATTGACGCCAGGGGCAGCGGCACTGATTGCTATTGCGATTACTATCGCAGCAGGTCCAGCAGGTTCAGGTCTGACCGCATCTATGGTAGCGACTAATGCTGCCGGTATTGCCTTACAGACGCAAGCGGTTATTACTTTGATTAATAATAAAGGTGATATTAGTAAGACGTTAAAAGATATGGCAAGTAGCGATACTATTCGTAATATGGCAACCGCTGCATTGACGGCAGGCTTGACTTCAAAGCTGAATATCCCAAATATGTCAACTAACGAATTTGCTAATAAGTTAGTTAATGGCGTTGCCGAAGGTGCGACTGGTGCATTTGTGAACGCTGCGGTCAACGGTGTTAGTTTGGAAGAAGCATTAAAAAATAGTTTACGTAACTCACTAGTTGACGTTTTCGCAGCTGAAACCTTTAGCAGCTTTGTAAAAAATATTGATACAGATGATTTCGCTGATAATCTTGCGCATAAGTTAGTAGCAGCTGGTGTCGGTTGTGTTTCTGCTAGTGCTAAGAAACAAAGCTGTGACGCTGGAGCGCTTGGTGCGGCTGTTGGCGAAATGCTGGGAGATTATTTAGTTGATGGAAGTCCATTAACACCCAAACAAGAATCAGATATCCTCAACGCTGCCAAGCTACTCGCAGGTTCTGTGGCGTTATTAACTAATGTTGATCTCAATACAGCAGCTAGTAGTGCTAGTTTAGCAGTTGAAAACAATGCTTTGCATCCAGGTGATTTTGTAAAAGTGGCTCGTGACTTTGAGAATCAATGCTTGAAATCAACGAATGCTGCACAATGTAGCTCTGCATTAAATAAATGGAAACAGACTTCTTACGATAGAGCTGGTTTAAAATCAAGCGAAGCTATACAAGGTTGGGAAGATTTTGCTTATTCAGAATATCAGCCTGCAATTGCAATTTGTAAGACTGATAGAAATTGTCTAGCCTTTGTTACGTCTAAGTTGGTTACTGATAGTATAAATTTTGCAGGTTCTTCTGTTGATTTGATTGAAGTTGCGCATATCGCTAAATTGTCAGCAGCTAAAATCATGAAAGATTCAGGTGCTTTTTTTGTCGCTGGTTTAGATGATTTTGGTTGGATGATTGGTTCAGGTGTTGTAACAGTTCCATCAAGGTTTACAGCCCCATTAATTTCTTTATATGCACAAAGTGGCAAGGTAGTTTCAGCCCCCTTATCTAAAGTACCTAGTATACTTGATCCTGCAAAATTTAGAAGCGGAATGCCATCTAGTTGGTTCAAAGCCTCATATAACCCAGCCACAAAAGCAGTGTCAATTTCTGTTGCAGAAATAAAAACAGCATCAGGACAAGTAGAAAGAGTCATGTCAGTTAGTGGTAATGCTTGGCATGGCGTTAATGCACCTAAAAGCCCAATCACATTGAATGGTATAAATTATAAGATAATAAAGGATATTCCGCAGAACCTAGCTGGTACTGCCAACCATGCTGGAAAAAATATTTTTGAGTACATCAATACCGCATATGCTAATCAGAGGGTTACCGTAAAATTAGGAGTTGAAAATACAAATTCTCGTGCACCAGGGTATGTGTGGTGGTTGAGGTACAGCTGTACGAGATCTATCTCGTAACAAAAAGAATTTAAATATTACAATATATCAAGGATCTACGCTTGTACGTAATCCATAAAATTGAGGAGCTTTAATAAATGAGTCCATATATACAACAATTCATAGATGCTATAAGCCCAAATATATGCTGGGAATTATATCCTGAATACATTGAAGGGTTTACAGAATATCAAATAGATATTTATGCTGAAGCATTAGATATGGATATTAATGGAGCATTTAGACAATGGCTTTTGACCTTCGGAAAATGTTCTGGAGGTTTATTCACTCAAGATCACTTTAATCATTATCATGGTGGTAGTAATATTGAAGAAAATCTAGCATATTTAAAAATGTATCCAGAGTTTCGAAAAGACATGTTTGACGATGGAAGAATTACTAATGACCAATTAAATCTAAAACCATTTAATTTATATTGGGAAAATGAGGTTGACCATTATTTTATTTTGACTAAAGACCCTGAATTATTCGTCTGGTTCTATACTGATAGTTATGATAGTGACTATGCTATTAATACAGGACTAAAATTTGACGAATTCATCAAATTAAAAATAGGAAAATTGAGGTGTCGAAAAGGTATTTGGATCGATAAAGAAGACATAATTGAAATGTCTAGTTCTAACATTTTTAAATAAAGTCTTTAGATTTAAATCATCCAAATCTTTTTGTTAAAAGCCTTATATCTAACTACGTTTTAAGTAATGAAAATTTTTATCAAATAGACTTAAACACTGATGCTGATATTTTTAATTAATTATTGATAATAATAGGATAAGAAATAACCCTTGGCGCAGCAGGTAGTTGTGATCTCATCACATCCGATACAGGCTGCTGCGTTGCCTTATCCATCACCCAAAAGTCAACATAGCTATTTTTACTAAACCACTCCGTACCAATATCCGTGACGAAGTTTAATTGGTAATTTCTATTTGCTTCAGCATCAAAGATTATCTTAGAAGGGACAGCATAATGTCCACCTATTCGATAGCTAATCGTCATCGTATGCTCACCTGTAGCAATCGGATATATCGTATCCCATGTTGCGCTATAGTCTTCTTTACGTTCTTTCGGTACACGCTTCCCATTAATCTCCATAATATAAGCAATACGATCACCGACTAGGCTCATGTAGCCAGGCTCTGAGCTACCCATTATCGTTGCCGTCTGACCCAATACTGGTGGCTGATAAAGTAGCTCAGCGGGTAAGTCTTTAGTATTCTTCAGGCTCATACAGCCTGTCAATATAAGCAGCGCAGCTATTAATACAACTATTTTCATCTTTTATCCTCAATAGAATCCATTCGTGTGGTTATAATCTTATTTTATAGTGATTTTAGCAATGATTTATTAGCTATGTGACTTTATACTATTTGATTGGTCACCATCTATTATATTGTCATATTTATAATCTATTCCATGCCATAACATATAAGACAAACCCTCTTCACTAAAAAAATATACTGTTAAAACTTGCATTATATATAAAGCCATGTATAATAATCAGCCTTAACACCCCTAGGCGATTGGCTCAATTGGTAGAGCATCGGTCTCCAAAACCGAGGGTTGTAGGTTCGAGTCCTACATCGCCTGCCATCTTTTTTTATCCTATCTTTGTTGTAGTCTAGCAACTCCAAAGTGAGTCCTTTATGAGCAATGACCAAGATAACCTCGATTCAAAGTTATCTAATGCCAATGCGGTTACTGGCGGCATGCTGTCTAAAGGAAACCACATCTCAGCGACAAATACTTCTGCCGTTGAAGTGGCAAAGAAAAGCTCAGCAAAAGATATAGTATTGTGGCTATTAGCCATTGTTGCTTTAATTAGTGCAACTTTTGCCAATCAATATTTACCCGGTGTATGGCAGCCAGCCAACGACCTTTGGGTCCGTATTGGTATCATTGTTGTATTAGCAGTATTTGCATTATTTTGTTTGGCGATGACCCATCAAGGTACTGCTTTTAAAACCTTATTGAGCGATGCTGCAGTTGAATTACGCCGAGTAACTTGGCCAAGTAAAGACGAAACCTTTCAATACACATGGCAAACCATTGTCGTGATCGCGATTGCTGGGTTTTTTGTTTGGTTGTTAGATAACTTTTTTAACTGGTTCGTCGGTCTATTTATTGGTTAATATTAGAGGTATTACTCTTTTTTAACCCCAATTTTATTTATAACGACTTAGTTATAAAGATCAGGAGCGTGATATGCGTTGGTATATTGTCCAAGCGTTTTCAGGATATGAAAAACAAGTACAACGTTCATTAACTGATCGTATTAATCGTAGTGACTTCGCTGATTCTTTTGGTGATGTGTTAGTACCTACTGAAGAAGTCGTCGAAATGAAAGACGGCAAAAAGCGTAAAAGTGAGCGTAAATTCTTTCCAGGCTATGTATTAATTCAAATGGAAATGAACGACAGCACTTGGCACATCGTTAATGAATGTCCTCGTATTATGGGCTTCATCGGTGGTACTGCTGAAACGCCAGCACCAATTACTCAAGTAGAAGCTGACCGCATCTTAAACCGTCTTAATCAAGCTGAAACCAATCCACGTCCTAAGACTCTATTTGAGCCAGGCGAAGAGTTATTGGTTATTGATGGTCCTTTCACCGACTTTAAAGGTATGGTGGAAAAAGTCGATTATGAAAAGTCCAAGCTACAATTAACCGTAAACGTATTTAATCGACCTACACAGGTTGAACTTGAGTTTAGCAAAGTTGAAAAGCTAGACTAAATAACTATTATTAATGCAGTAATTATTAATTAATTCAGTATTCATCAACCGGGGAGCTGTTGTTAACTACTAAAGTTCTTTGAGACTCAGTCTCTTAAGTATATAAAGTATTTAACTGGCGCTATTACCCATTTAGGAGAAAATCATGGCTAAGAAGATTGATGGTTACATCAAACTACAAGTCCCAGCAGGTAAAGCGAATCCTTCACCACCGATTGGTCCAGCTTTGGGTCAAAAAGGCGTGAACATCATGGCGTTCTGTAAAGAATTTAACGCTGCGACTTCAAACCAAGAGCCAGGTTTGCCGATTCCAACTGAAATCACTGTTTATAGTGATAAGTCTTTTACCTTTATCATGAAGTCACCACCAGCTGCGTACTTATTACGCAAAGCTGCTGGTGTCGCTAAAGGTTCAGGTACGCCAAACACTGCTAAAGTCGGTAAAGTGACTCGTGCTCAGTTAGAAGAAATCGTCAAAACTAAAGATGCAGATTTAACCGCTGCTGATCTTGATGCTGCTGTTCGTACTGTTGCTGGTACTGCCCGTTCGATGGGTATTACCGTGGAGGGTGTATAATGTCTAAGCTAACCAAACGTCAAAAAGAAATAAATAGCCGTATCGATAATGATAAGCAGTACACTATTGAAGAAGCGGTACAAATCCTAAATGATTTGCCAGCGCTAAAATTCAAAGAGTCTGTTGATATTGCTGTTAACTTGGGTGTTGACCCACGTAAATCTGACCAAGTTGTTCGTGGTGCTACTAACCTACCTGCGGGTACTGGTAAAACTAAGCGCGTTGCTGTGTTCGCACAGGGTGCTGCCGCTGAAGCTGCTAAAGAAGCTGGTGCAGACATCGTAGGTATGGAAGATTTAGCAGATCAAATCAAAGCCGGTAACATGGATTTTGATGTGGTTATTGCTGCTCCAGATGCTATGCGTGTCGTCGGTCAGTTGGGTACAATCTTAGGTCCACGTGGTCTAATGCCTAACCCTAAAGTCGGTACAGTAACGCCAAACGTTGCAGAAGCTGTGACTAATGCTAAAGCTGGTCAAGCACAATATCGTGTTGACAAAGGTGGTATTATCCATGCGACTATCGGTCAAGTTGGCTTTACTGCTGAACAAGTTATGCAAAATGCTCAAGCATTAATAGCGGATCTAAAACGCGCTAAGCCTGCTACTTCAAAGGGGATTTTCATTAAGAAGATCACTTTGTCTAGCACTATGGGTCCAGGTCTAACTATTGATCCTGTTCCTTATCGTATGGCTAAATAAGCTAGTTTTGATAAGCAAATGCTTTGAGAAAAATATTTTTACTATTTAGCTATTAGGCTTAAACAGTAATCCAATCAAATTTTAAAAATTAGGTCAGCGTAGTTTTTTGCTACGCTGTCTAAGACCGTAGGTAGAGAGCAGTTCTAAGGTATTTTTGATAGAAGACAGTAGTTGTTATCAGCTACTAGTTATTCTTATAAATAGCAACGAGTTGGTCTTGTTAATCGATGACAGATGAAAATCTTAATTGTCCTACGCAGACGGTGACCCACCCAGTTTAAGACTAGAGACGATAGGGTAGCATTACTATTAACTTAGTAGCGTTAGTTTATCATTCGACGTCATTCTGATAACGGTGCCGTAATCAGGCGTTACTTAAAACGAAAGTTTATGAGTAACGTGTCGTATCAAGTCAATCAACGCTGATAGCTTAATTTATTTAAGACTTAGGTCTTTAATTTTTATCTTGATAGTTGATTGGTAAGATTAAGGAGTTAACTTATGGCATTAACGCTAGAGCAAAAACAACAAGTTGTGGCTGAAGTGTCTGAAGTTGCTGCTAATGCTTACTCAGCAGTAGCTGCCGAGTATCATGGTATTGGTGTTGCAAAGCTTACTAAGCTGCGCGAACAAGCCCGTGATAAAGGTGTAGTTTTGAAGGTTGTGAAAAACACCCTAGCAAAACGCGCTTTTGAAGGCACTAAGTTTGAGTGCATGTCAGACAGTATGACTGGTCCATTACTTTTGGCTTTCTCTATGGAAGATTTGGGATCTGCTGCTAGAGTCATTTTTGACTTCAGCAAAGATAACAACGCTTTAGAGACCAAATTAGTATCAGTCGGCGGTGTGGTTTATGGTCCAGAAGAGCTAGAGCGCGTATCGAAACTACCAACTCGTGACGAAGCACTCTCTATCTTGATGGCTACTATGAATGCACCTGTGACCAAGCTAGTTCAAACTATGAACGCTGTTCCTAGTAAGCTTGTTCGCACTGTAGCAGCAATCAAAGACGCAAAAGAAGCTGCTTAATTGCTTGTTTTAACGTAAATTTATTATCGTTTGCTGCATTGATTGTTCATTCATTAAACTTTGGACAAGCAGTTTAAACGCTACTAGAATCAATTAATTTTATCAGATAACGGAGAGTTCTCATGGCACTATCTAAAGATGATGTGTTAAACGCAATTGCTGAAATGTCAGTAATGGATATCGTTGAATTAATCAGCGCTATGGAAGAAAAATTCGGCGTAACTGCTGCTGTTGCCGCTGCTGCACCTGCTGCTGCTGGTCCTGCTGCTGCTGCTGAAGAAAAAGACGAATTTGACGTTATTCTTACTAGCTTCGGCGAGAAGAAAGTTGGCGTTATCAAAGCTGTTCGCGAAGCGACTGGCCTTGGCCTAAAAGAAGCGAAAGATTTGGTTGAAAGTGCTCCAGCACCAATCAAAGAAGGCGCTAACAAAGCTGAAGCTGAAGAATTGAAAAAGAAACTTGAAGAAGTTGGCGCTACTGTTGAACTAAAATAAGTTCAGCTAAGCTCTAAATCTAAAGTTTTACAAAAAAAGCTGGTGATGCCTTGCATTGCTGGCTTTTTTTTATTATAATTACTAGCTTGACCTTTTGTGTCTGCCAATAGTCGTATCACAAGCGGTGGATACCCATCAAAAGGACACACGTTATACATGCAAGCAACCACAGTAGTTATGAGTAACAAATTAATATAGGCTAAACGTCGTTTGATGTTTGGCATTTTTCTGTGTCTGCATGCTTTCCCAATAATGGTAAATTTTGTTCTAATTTCAATTGATGTTTGTCTCATAGCCCTTTTGTAATTGTTTTTACCTACTATATATTATGTAGTTTAGCATGATTTTACTGTCAGTTCATAAGCTTGCCAACAGTGCTCGTAGACGGTAGATATTAGCGACCATACTAATAACGCATTGAGTTTGAATTTAAGCACTATTTTATAACCGTTTTAAAAGTATTTAAGAAAGGCTAGTTAAATACTAGTGAGTACGACTTTATTATCGTTTACGTTGCCAACTATGCATACTATTTATGCTTGCTGGTCACGCTTTCAATTTGTTTCCACGTTACTGTAAGGACTCCCGATGGCATATTCTTATACTGAAAAAAAGCGTATTCGCAAAAGCTTTGCTGAATTGCCAACTGTGATGGACATTCCCTATCTATTGTCTATTCAAGTTGATTCTTATGAGCACTTTTTGCAAGAGCACAAAAAGCCTAAGGCTCGTGAGAATACTGGTTTACAAGCTGCGTATTCCTCTATTTTCCCAATTGAGAGTCACTCTGGTAATGCTGAGTTACAATTTGTTGAGTATTACTTAGGCACGCCTGAGTTTGATGAGCGTGAGTGTATATTGCGCGGATCAACTTTTGCAGCACCTATGCGAGTTAAGATTCGTCTGATTATCAAAGATAAAGACAGCAAAGACAAAGATAGCAAAGCTGCGGTAAAAGATATCCGTGAGCAAAGCGTCTATATGGGTGAAATCCCACTGATGACCAACAACGGTACCTTTATTATTAATGGTACTGAACGAGTTATCGTGTCTCAGCTACATCGCTCACCAGGGGTGTTCTTTGATCATGATAAAGGCAAGTCACATTCAAGTGGTAAAGTACTTTATAACGCTCGTATCATTCCTTACCGTGGTTCATGGTTGGATTTCGAGTTTGATGCTAAAGACTTAGTTTTTGCTCGTATTGACCGTCGCCGTAAGCTGCTTGCATCTATTATTCTACGCGCTTTAGGTCTTAGTACTAATGAGATATTGGATCTATTTTTCCAAAAAGTAGCTGTATATAAAGGTGAAGAGCAGTTCGAAATCGACTTAGTAGCTGATCGTTTACGTGGTGAAATGGCTCAGTTCGATATCGTATCAGCAGAAGGCGAAGTGATCGTTGAGCAAGGCAAACGTATCAATGCTCGTCGTATCCGTCAGCTTGAAGAAGCGGGTATGACTAAGATTGCGGTACCTGATGAATATTTGTATGAGCGTATTCTAGCTGAAGACATCATCGTTAACGGTGAAGTTATTGCTAAAGCTAACACTCCTATTGATCATGAACTATTAGTCAAAATTAATTCGTTTGAAGCTAGTGATGCTATCAAACAAATTAGCATCTTGTTCACCAACGATATCGATCAAGGTAGTTATATTGCCGATACGCTACGTGCTGATAGTACTTCTAGCCGTGAAGAAGCGTTGATTGAAATTTATAAAGTTATGCGTCCAGGTGAGCCACCAACAGTTGAAACTGCTGAGAAACTATTCGACAGCATGTTCTTTAACGCTGATCGTTATGACTTATCAAACGTTGGCCGTATGAAATTCAACCGTCGTTTAGGCCTTGAGTTCGATAATACTGACGATCCTGATATTCAGCGTGAGCGCAGTGTATTGACCAATGCTGACATCGTCAATGTTCTAAAAGAGCTGATTGAGATTCGTAATGGTCGCGGCGAAGTCGATGATATCGATCACTTAGGTAACCGTCGTATTCGTTCAGTAGGCGAAATGGCAGAAAACCAATTCCGTGTTGGTCTAGTACGTGTTGAGCGTGCGGTCAAAGAGCGTTTGAGCTCAGCGGAATCAGACAACTTATCGCCACAAGATTTGATTAACTCAAAACCTGTCGCTGCTGCGGTCAAAGAATTCTTTGGTTCAAGCCAGTTGTCACAGTTTATGGATCAGAACAACCCCTTGTCGGAAGTTACCCATAAACGTCGGGTATCCGCACTAGGACCCGGTGGTTTGACTCGTGAGCGTGCAGGCTTTGAAGTACGTGACGTTCATGATACTCATTATGGTCGTGTATGTCCGATTGAGACTCCTGAAGGTCCAAACATTGGTTTGATCAACTCACTAGCTACTTTTGCTAAAACTAATAGCTTTGGTTTCCTAGAGACGCCTTATCGCCAAGTAGTCGATGGTAAAGTAACTGACGTTATTGAGTATTTATCAGCTATTGAAGAAGTAGGTACCGTAATTGCACAGGCCGACTCCCCAGTAACTGCTGATGGTGCGCTTAGCGATGAGATGGTCAGTGTGCGTAGCTATGGTGAATTCGTACGTATGCCACCAGAAAAAGTGACGCATATGGATGTGTCACCAAGTCAGGTAGTATCAGTAGCAGCAGGTTTGATTCCGTTCCTAGAGCATGATGATGCTAACCGTGCCTTGATGGGCTCGAACATGCAGCGTCAGGCGGTTCCTACACTACGTGCTGATAAGCCGTTAGTAGGTACGGGCATGGAGCGTCACGTTGCTCGTGATTCTGGTGTTTGTGTGATCGCTAAGCGTGGTGGTGTCATTGAAGATGTTGACGCTTCTCGTGTGGTAGTACGAGTTAACGAAGATGAGATGATTGCTGGTGAAGCTGGTATTGATATCTATAACTTAGTTAAATACACTCGTTCTAACCAAAACACTTGTATCAACCAACGTATCATTGTTAACCAAGGTGATGCTATTGCTGTAGGCGATATTTTAGCCGATGGTCCATCAACCGATCTTGGTGAGCTAGCGTTAGGTCAGAACATTCGCATTGCCTTTATGCCTTGGAATGGTTACAACTTCGAAGATTCAATCTTGCTATCTGAAAAAGTAGTGAAAGAAGATCGCTTTACTACTATTCATATCCAAGAATTGACTTGTGTGGCTCGTGATACCAAGTTAGGTACTGAAGAGATCACTGGTGATATTCCAAACGTTGGTGAAGCGGCTTTATCTAGTCTTGATGAAGCAGGTATCGTTTATATCGGTGCTGAAGTAGATGCTGGTGATATCTTAGTGGGTAAAGTCACGCCAAAAGGTGAGACCCAACTGACCCCAGAAGAGAAACTACTACGGGCAATCTTTGGTGAAAAAGCGGCTGATGTAAAAGATACTTCTTTACGAGTACCTACATCAAGCAAAGGCACGGTTATTGACGTGCAAGTCTTTACTCGTGATGGCGTTGAAAAAGATGCGCGTGCGCGTGCTATTGAGAAGTCACAGTTAGACAGCTATCGTAAAGATTTAAAAGAAGAGCTACGCATCTTTGAAGAAGCGGCTCGTGGTCGTATCAGCAACTTGCTTAACGGTCAAAAAGTCAGTGGTGGTTCAGGTCTAAAAGCCGGTACTGTTATGGCTGCAGTTGATATGAAAGATATGAATCTTGAGACTTTGCTTGATATCCAGCCAGTCGAAGAAGATATCTCTGAGCGTTTGACTCAAATTGCAGAATACTTAGTCGATAAGCAAAAAGATATCGATAGTAAATTTGCTGAGAAAAAACGCAAATTGACTGCTGGTGATGATTTGGCGCATGGCGTACAAAAAATCGTTAAAGTATATCTTGCGGTTAAGCGTCGTATTCAGCCTGGTGATAAGATGGCTGGTCGTCATGGTAACAAAGGTGTGGTATCACGTATTATGCCAGTTGAAGACATGCCTTATGATGAGCATGGCAACACTGTTGACATCGTACTGAATCCGCTAGGCGTACCTTCGCGTATGAACATCGGCCAGGTACTAGAGACCCATTTAGGTATGGCTGCTAAAGGTTTGGGCGAAAAAATAGATGGTATGCTTAAAGCCCAAGCAGCGATAAAAGATTTGCGTGATTTCTTAGACCAAATCTATAACAAAGTTGGTGGCGAACAAGTCGATCTTGATAGCTTAAGTGATGATGACATCATGGCGCTATCAGATAACTTGCGTGCCGGTGTCCCTATGGGTACAGCAGTATTTGATGGGGCGCATGAGCATCAAGTCAAAGACTTGCTGGAGCTTGCAGGTATGGCACGTGATGGTCAGCAAACGTTATATGATGGTCGTACTGGTCAAAAATTCGATCGTAAAGTAACGGTTGGCTACATGTATATGCTGAAACTTAACCATTTGGTTGACGACAAGATGCATGCGCGTTCAACGGGTTCATACTCACTAGTGACGCAACAGCCGCTAGGTGGTAAAGCTCAGTTCGGTGGTCAGCGTTTCGGTGAGATGGAAGTTTGGGCTCTAGAAGCTTATGGCGCCACTTACACCTTGCAAGAAATGCTAACCGTGAAGTCGGATGACGTTGAAGGCCGTACGCGTATGTATAAAAACATCGTTGATGGTGAGCAGTACATGGATCCAGGTATGCCTGAATCGTTTAACGTACTGACCAAAGAAATAAAATCTTTGGGTATTAATATTGAGCTAAAACAAACTCACTAACTAAATATGATTTCATAATTGATCATTTAGGTAGTTAACTAAAAGCAGTACGCTTATTGCTGCTGCTTTTAGGCATTTATCTCAACCCTATTCATTGCCTTCATTCATCTTAACTAGCAGTGCCACTGTAATTAGGGTGACAACACTAGCAGATGATTATAAAGATAACGGAGAAGCAACTTGAAAGATTTACTCGATATCATGCAGAGCCCTACCAGCAATGGTAACCATGAGTTTGACAGTATCCAAATTACCTTAGCCTCGCCTGACGTTATTAAGTCATGGTCACATGGTGAAGTTAAAAAACCTGAAACTATTAACTATCGTACCTTTAAGCCTGAGCGTGATGGTCTATTTTGTGCCAAGATTTTTGGTCCAGTAAAAGATTTTGAATGTCTTTGTGGTAAGTACAAACGTCGTAAGTTCCAAGGCGTTATCTGTGAAAAATGTGGCGTAGAAGTCACTACTGCTAAAGTGCGTCGTGATCGCATGGGTCATATTGACCTTGCTAGCCCAGTTGCGCATATTTGGTTCTTAAAGTCATTACCAAGCCGCATCGGTCTATTGCTAGATATGACTCTACGTGATATCGAGCGCGTTTTATATTTTGAAAGCTACATCGTAACTGAGCCTGGTCTGACTAGCTTAGAGAAGTATCAGCTTTTAGACGACGAAGACTACTATAAAGCTCTAGAAGAGTTTGGTGATGAGTTCGTTGCTAAGATGGGTGCAGAAGCGATTCAAGACTTGTTAAAAGATATCGATTTAGATATCGAAATTGATGAGTTACGTGAAGCGATTCCACAGACAGGTTCTGAGACTAAGCTTAAAAAGATGTCTAAGCGTCTGAAGTTATTAGAAGCCTTCCGTGATTCTCATAATAAGCCTGAATGGATGGTAATGACCATCTTGCCAGTACTACCACCAGATTTGCGTCCTCTAGTACCGCTAGAAGGCGGTCGTTTTGCGACTTCAGATCTTAACGATTTATATCGCCGCGTTATCAACCGTAACAACCGTCTTAAGCGTTTGCTTGAGCTTAGCGCCCCTGACATTATCGTACGTAACGAAAAA
Source organism: Psychrobacter sp. BF1 (assembly GCF_019279065.1). Classification (NCBI taxonomy): domain Bacteria; kingdom Pseudomonadati; phylum Pseudomonadota; class Gammaproteobacteria; order Moraxellales; family Moraxellaceae; genus Psychrobacter; species Psychrobacter sp. BF1. The sequence goes on along the minus strand of NZ_JAGYWV010000008.1, from coordinate 145,468 downwards.
CGTATGCTACAAGAGTCAGTTGATGCGTTATTAGATAACGGTCGTCGCGGTCGTGCTATCACTGGTAGTAACAAGCGTCCACTGAAATCTTTAGCGGATATGATTAAAGGTAAGCAAGGTCGTTTCCGTCAAAACTTACTAGGTAAACGTGTCGATTATTCTGGCCGTTCAGTAATCGTAGTAGGTCCAACACTACGTCTACATCAGTGTGGTCTACCTAAGAAAATGGCTCTTGAACTTTTCAAGCCTTTTACTTATAACAAATTATTATCACACGGTTTAGCGACGACGATCAAAGCTGCTAAAAAGATGGTTGAGCGTGAAGAGCCACAAGTGTGGGATATGCTAGCGATGGTTATTCGTGAGCATCCAGTGCTACTTAACCGTGCACCAACCCTACACAGATTGGGTCTGCAAGCGTTTGAGCCAGTATTGATTGAAGGTAAAGCCATTCAGTTGCATCCGCTGGTTTGTACCGCGTTCAACGCTGACTTTGATGGTGACCAAATGGCAGTTCACGTGCCATTGACCCTAGAAGCACAGCTTGAATCACGTGCCTTGATGATGTCTACCAACAACATCTTGTCACCTGCTAACGGTGATCCAATTATCGTACCATCACAAGATGTGGTATTGGGTTTATATTACATCAGTCGCTCGTCAGTGAACGTTAAAGGCGAAGGCATGATCTTCGCTACTGTTAATGAAGCGCTACGTGCTATTGGCTCTAACGATTTACATGTTAACGCTAAGATCAAAGTTCGAGTAACTGAAACTACTATCGCAGAAGATGGCACTCGTACTGAAAAAACTAGCCTAAAAGAAACCGTAGCAGGTCGTTTATTGATCTGGAACATTATGCCTACGGGCATGGCGTTTGAAGAATGTAATCAAGAGATGACTAAAAAGAATATCTCAAGATTGATTAACTCTTGCTATCGTAACTTGGGTGTCAAAGACAGCGTTATGTTCGCTGACCAATTGATGTACCTTGGTTTTGCACAAGCCACTTTATCTGGCGTATCGATTTGCTTAGATGATATGGTCATTCCACCAAGTAAAAAACAAATTATTGGTGTAGCAGAAGCCGAAGTACGTGAAATTGAAGATCAGTTCGAGCAAGGTTTTGTGACAGCAGGTGAACGCTATAACAAAGTAGTCGATATTTGGTCACGTACCAATGATAAAGTCGCCAAAGCAATGATGGACAACTTGGCAACAGATAAAGTAATCAACGCCCAAGGTGAAGAAGAAGAGCAGAAGTCTTTTAACTCTATCTTTATCATGTCAGATTCTGGTGCTCGTGGTAGTGCGGCACAGATTCGTCAGTTGGCAGGTATGCGTGGTTTGATGGCTAAACCGGATGGCTCTATTATCGAGACGCCGATTAAAGCTAACTTCCGTGAAGGTTTGACTGTACTTCAGTACTTCATATCAACTCACGGAGCGCGTAAAGGTCTAGCTGATACTGCCTTGAAAACTGCTAACTCAGGTTACTTGACTCGTCGTTTAGTCGACGTAGCACAAGATTTGGTTATCACTAGCGATGATTGTGGTACTGAAGTTGGCTTGCTAATGACTCCGCATATCCAAGGTGGCGAAATCATTGAGAAGCTTGGTGATCTAGTATTAGGTCGAGTAACTTCACGTGATGTTACTTATAATGATGATGTTGATAAAATCTTAATCCCAGTAGGGACTTTGATTGATGAGCATTGGGTTGATGTGCTTGATGACAACGCTATCGATGATATCTGGGTTCGTTCAGTTATTACTTGTGATGTAGCTCATGGTGTTTGTGCGCAGTGTTATGGTCGTGACCTTGCCCGTGGTCATAAAGTTAACATCGGTGAGTCAGTTGGTGTAATGGCCGCTCAGTCTATCGGTGAGCCTGGTACTCAGTTAACCATGCGTACGTTCCACGTAGGTGGAGCGGCAAGCTCAGCTTCTGTAGATAACAGCATCTCTGTCCGTAATGGCGGTCAGGTTCATTTCGAGAATATGAAAACTGTTGAGCACATTGATGGTCACTTAGTTATCGTATCTCGTTCAGCTGAAATTGCCTTGACCGATGAGTTAGGTCGTGAGCGTGAGCGCTATAAAGTGCCTTACGGTTCAAGCGTACTTGTGAAGAGCGAAGATCATGTTGAAGGTGGTCAAACTATCGCTAAATGGGATCCGCACACGCATCCTATTATTACTGAGTTTGCGGGTAAAGCACGCTTTAGTGATATTACCGATGGTCTAACAGCTACTGTAAAAGTTGATGACGCTACTGGTATGAGCTCGTTTGAGATTCTTGCTACCCGTGATCGTTCAAGCTCAGCCAAAGATTTACGTCCGGCTATTATCTTGAATACTAATGAAGGTAAAGAAGTGGTTTACTTCTTACCTGCTGAAACTATCATTCGTGTTGGTGATGGTGAAGAAGTGGCTGCTGGCTCAATCTTAGGCCGTGTACCACAAGCCTCTTCAGGTACTAAAGATATTACCGGTGGTTTGCCACGTGTTGCTGACTTATTTGAAGCCCGTCGCCCGAAAGATCATGCCATCATGGCAGAGATGACTGGTGTAGTGAGCTTTGGTAAAGAGACTAAAGGTAAAAACCGCTTTATTATTACTAATGAAGACGGTGAGATCCATGAAGAGCTAATCCCGAAATGGCGTCAAATCAACGTCTTTGAAAATGAGACAGTAGCTCGTGGTGAAGTGATCGCTGATGGTCCACAGAATCCACATGATATCTTGCGTCTAAAAGGTCAGACTGCTCTTGCTGACTATATCGTAAACGAAGTTCAAGATGTTTACCGCTTGCAGGGTGTAAAAATCAACGATAAGCACATCGAAGTTATTATTCGTCAGATGCTGCGTAAAGTTGAAGTTACTGATGCTGGTGACTCTAATCACTTTAAAGGTGATCAGGTTGAATACGTTGATATCAGAGCATTGAATGCTAAACTCGAAGCAGAAGATAAGTTCCCAGTGAAGTTTGAGCGTCAGTTGCTAGGTATTACTAAAGCAAGTTTGGCTACTGAAAGCTTTATTTCAGCAGCATCTTTCCAAGAAACCACACGTGTATTAACAGCGGCTGCGGTAACTGGTAAGATTGATGAGCTACGCGGTCTCAAAGAGAACGTGGTTGTTGGTCGCTTGATTCCAGCGGGTACTGGTCTTGCTTATCATAAAGCACGTAAAGACAAAGCTGAGAAAAAACTACAAGATAAAGACTTGAATGCCTCTTTCGATAATACGGCGTTTGATATGAGCATCGGTGGTAGCGATAGTAAAGACTTTGCTAGCTTTGATGAAGCCTTTGCTCAAGAGCTTAATCAAGATAACTAATAGAGTTATTGTTAATATTAATAGCGTTTTTATCAATATTTTTATTAACAGTAGTTCTCTATTACAGCTTAGATAAACTCAGAAGCCAGCCAAGTTGCTGGCTTTTTTGTCTCTAAAAATTACTATGTATTTTGTAAGAAATCTGTGATGGAAAATAGTAAACTGGATAATAGACGGTAGTTTTCCAAAGTTTTAATGACCTTTATAAGGATAGTAGACTCATGGCAGGTAAAACTCGTGTTGCCAAATATCAAGCAGATCGTACCAATCAAAAGCTATATTTTTGTCGTTTAGCCTGTCAAGCAGCTGGAGATAGTACTGATAAGCAGCTTTATCAAGCGCATTGCGAGACGGCTATCTTTCACTTGTATGGCACTTATTTAGCTTTTCTGCAAGAGTTAGGACACTTCTATGGCTTGAATATGAGTGCACCAACGATGGTAGACATCGAACAGGCATTAAGTGCACGTACCCAAGTTTCACCAGAGATACAGCGTCTACAGCTGCTACAACAACAAGGATTCTTAGCTAACGTTGAGCGTGCTTATCAGCGTTGTCTCTATGCGGTACAACCCGAAGAGATAGAAACTCAAAGTGCAGCTATAGTTAATAATCAACCGCCAGCTCGTGATTTGATCGTCAACGTTGTGACTTTGTCTAATCAGTGGTTACCAGATGATGCTACTATACGTGAATGGCGACAGCAGTTTTTGGACCTCATCGAGCAACTGCGAGCCGGTATGGTGGAGTTTTAACCACTGAGTATCAGTAGGCTGTGCAGCTATATCGTATCAAATAGCAAAACCAGATTGTATTAAACAGCAAAAAGGCTTATTCAGTATTAATTGAATAAGCCTTTTTTATTACCGTACTGCTTAATGAGCTATATAAAGTTGTAAGCTTATAAAGTTAGCCGCCATAAACCATGACGACTAGTAAGCTTAATTACTCGGGCGTTGATGATAACTGGCCGACTGGTGCTGGGGTTACCGTCTTTGGTATTCTAGCATTACGTGGTTGATCGCTAGTACTAGTAGCCTTGGTGCTGTCCTTGCTGTTGTTAATCTTAGCCGCACTAGTAGCTGCTGCTTCATCTATCTCAAGCACTGGTAACGGACGTTGCTGAGTCTTAAGTTTGACAGGTTTGGCTACACCATTACCGCCCTCATCTTCCTCTTCACTAGTAGTAACTGCGCCCTCATCAGTCATCTCTATGATTCGTAACTTTTGTTTTTGCGACTTTGATTTGTTATTCAAAGATACCCACTGACGAGGTGTGCCCTTCAGTTGGGCCCGCATAAAGTCCATCCACACTGGTAGAGCAGCAACACCACCATACTCACGGCGACCAAGCGTTTCAGGCTGATCAAAGCCCATCCATACTACAGTAGTGTTAGTAGGGTGAAAGCCTGCAAACCAAGCGTCTTTGGCTTCGTTAGTAGTTCCTGTCTTGCCACCTATATCGTCACGACCTAAAGCGCGCGCTTTTACCGCTGTACCACGCTGCACTACATCACGCAAGATACTGGCCATATCATAAGCTACTTTTGGCTTTAGAATACGGGGAGCCTGAGTAGCAGTCACATACTGAGTAACTGGCGCTTTGAGACGATCCGCTGCTGGGCTAGCATCATACATATTGAGGTTAGCACTTTGGTCTGCTGAGATACTGTTAATATTCTGCACGCTATCCTCTGTACCATCTGCCGTTAATTTCTTGGCATCTTTTGCAGCCTCAGTAGTGTTTTTACTGGTTTTAGCATCAGTGGCAGCTAGTAAGGTTTCTTCAGCCCGTTTATTATAATCTACAACTAATTTTTCATTAAGCTTCTGCAAGCCCTCATTAAAGCACAAGGCGCAAGCTTGTTGAGGATTGGCTTGGAATAACATTTTATTATCGTAGTTATAAATCTGCTCAATAAAGTAAGGCTGAATACGATGGCCACCATTAGCAAAAGTAGTATAAGCAGTCGCCATCTGTAAAGTGGTGGCTTGACCCGCACCTAGAGCTAACGATAGGGTAGTAGGTAGTTTTTCTTTATCCAAGCCAAACTGATCTAATAAGTTGCGAGCATCGGAGATCCCAATGGCTTGCAGTAAGCGAATAGACACTAAGTTACGGGATAAATATAAACCACGGCGTAAAGTAATATCCCCTAAGAAGCGCCCATCAGAGTTCTTTGGCTTCCAGTCACCTACTTGAATAGGACGGTCAGAGACTATACTGTCAGGACTATATCCTTTTTCTAGTGCAGCGGTATAGACTAAAGGCTTGATAGTTGAGCCAGGTTGACGCCAGCCTTGTAACGCTCGGTTGAACTTACTATGATTAAAGTCAAAGCCACCGACTAAGGCGTTGACGGCACCAGTATCAGGATGCAAAGATACTAAGCTACCTTGCACTTTAGGTATTTGTCCCAGTTTCCAGTTACCACCTTCAGTCGGTATCAGACGAACAATATCCTTTTCACTGACAATCTGTGAGGCATTGCTAGGGGAGCTACCAAAACGGTCGGCAGAAATATACTTGCGTGCCCATCTCATACCTGACCAATTGACGGTAACCGTCTTACCAGAAAGCATAATAGCTTCAAAGCTACTGGAGTTAACTTTAGTTACTTTAGCAGGTGACATATTAGCGTAGCGTTGGAAACTCTCTAGCGGCTTGTCATTAGCCTCAGCACCACGCCAGCCATGACGATGGTCATAATCAACTAAGCCTTTTAAAACCGCTTTTTCTGCATCCAGCTGGGCTTGACTGTCGACAGTCAAACGCACCCGCCAACCCCCATTGACTACTTGTTCACCGTAACGGTTGACTAAAGCATAACGAGTCATTTCTGCCAAATAAGGCATGTTGACATCGAGTTTTTCTTGATACAAGTTGAGGCCAATTGGGGATTTAACGGCTTCATCATGCTCAGCTTTGCTAATATATTTGAGCTTATACATTTGGCCAATAATCCAGTTACGGCGTACTAAAGCACGGCTAGGATTAGCAACCGGATTATACTTTGAGGGCGCTTTAGGTAAGCCTGCCAGCATCGCCATTTCAGCTATAGTAAGCTTATCAAGAGATTTACTATAGTATTTTTTAGCGGCTGCACTAATACCGTAAGCGCCTTCACCTAAATATATCTTGTTGACATATAAAGTCAAAATTTCTTTTTTGCTAAGCTCGTCTTCCATTTTCCGTGCGACAAAAAGCTCAGTCAATTTGCGGTCTAAAGTACGCTCAGGAGATAAAAAATAGTTCTTAGCAACCTGCATAGTAATAGTCGAGCCACCCGTTTGCGTATCATCATCGGTGACTACTTCAGTGACCGCACGACCAAGGCCCTTAATACTGATACCGCTATGTTGGAAAAAAGAGGCATCTTCGGCTGCTAAAAAAGCATTGGTGAAATTCTTTGGAATCTCATCATAGCTCACGGGTAAGGAGAGGCGATTGCCATACTGACCTATCAGTTTGTCATCGCTACTATAAATTTGTAGCGGCATCTCTAATTTGGCAGTCTTTATTTCCTGCAGACTGGGCAGAGTAGGCGATAAATACATCGCCATACCATAAAAACCAATCGGCACAGCCAAGGCTATAATTATAGCCAGCGCCAGACAAGCAATAAAAAGGCCCACCAAAAAGTGGATTAAACGAGCGGTAGCATGTTTTTTAGCCATAGGAAACTTATCATTTAAAATTTGCATTAAATTCTACATTATACCTCGAACAAAACTAGTAAGTCATAATTAATGTGTAAATCGCGGCTAAGGAACCCCTAAATACTTGAAACTAGTATTTAAGTAACGTATTGTATTTAAATATTACTATTAACTATCAATTTGTAAACTTATATAAGGCAAATAACTTGTGGGGCTATTTTCTTCCAAAGTTCAAGGACTGATAGGAGTGGACATAAGTTCTACTTCTGTCAAGATGGTTAATATTCAGCGTGAGCAAGGCCTATTTCATTTGAAGTCTTATTGCATAGAAACTTTACCGGTAGGAGCAGTGGTCGATAAAATCGTTGTTGATACCGAAATGGTGGGCGAGTCCATTTCTCGCTTGGCCGAACGGGGGCAGGTTTCTGGTAGTGCCGCAGCAACATCGGTCTCAGGGTCAGCAGTCATTACTAAGATTATTGACATGGATATGAGATTAAATGATGCTGAGCGTGAAGCGCAAATACGTCTGGATGCTGATCAATACATTCCTTATCCTTTAGAAGAAGTTAACTTAGACTTTGAGGTGGTTGGCCCCTCATTAGTACATGACAGTATGGTACAAGTTCTGCTGGCAGCTTCGCGTTCAGAGAATGTAAATCAACGCATTGATGCTCTGACTTTTGGTGGACTTGAAACGAAGATTGTGGATATTGAGTCACATGCTATAGAGCGTGCCTTCAGCTTAATGGTAGACAGCTTGCCTGAGCTAATAGCTTTAGTCGATATAGGTCATAACCAAACCACTTTATATATTGTCAAAAATGGTGAGTTTGTTTATAGCCGCGAGCAGCTATTCGGTGGTGCACAGCTAACAGAAGCGATTCAAAACCGTTATGGCTTGTCTTTTGAAGACGCTACTTTTAATAAGCGTGAACTTACTTTACCAGATGACTATTATCCAGAAATTCTCACGCCATTTATAGAAAACATCGTTCAGCAAATAACACGATCTTTGCAGTTTTATTTTTCATCCAGTCGGCACAATAATATAGATCACTTAGTGATATCAGGTGGTAGTAGCTCCATTCCTGGTTTAGCGGGCATGGTGCAGCAAGAGCTTGGCAAGCCGGTGACTATAGCCAATCCATTTATCAATATGACTATTGATCCTTATATAGATAGTGAGCAGCTGAACGTTGATACCCCAAGCTTGATGGCTGCTTGTGGTCTTGCCTTAAGGAGTTTTGACTGATGCCACGTATTAATCTACTGCCATGGCGTCGAGAAGAGCGTCTGCGTCGTAACAAAGAATTTATTACCTTAGCTACCGCTATCACTCTATTAGCGTTTCTATCAGCGTTTGCTACTTGGAGCTACTTCAACAATCAGCTGGAAGAACAACTCGATGCCAATGCGCTGATCACTAAAGAAAACAGTCGTTTAGACGCGGTAGTGGTTCAGATTGATAGTCTAGAGCAGCGCCGTGAAAATATTATTTCTCGTATGCAAGTGATTCAAGATTTGCAGGGTCGGCGTCCGATACCAGTACGCTTATGGGATGATCTTGCTAAAGCCATTCCACCCGCATTATATTTGAATAATCTCAAGCGAGAAGGTGATCTGATTACTTTGACGGGTATGGCTGATAACCCTAATGTGGTATCTAGCCTAATCCGTAATTTAAACAGTAGCCACTGGATGGGTAATTCTGCCGTACGTAATATCCAGCAAAACATTGCCGCCTACCAGTCAGAACCTAAACTTAATGCGCCGCCACCAACTGGTAAACAGCCACGCCCGATATATGCTGAGGACCGCTACGTGCAGTTCGTCATTACTACTCAAGTACAAGCCGCAGTCTCTACAATGGTAGATGATGATGCGATAGCAGTTGATACTGCTATTGGAGGTAAGTTATGAAACTTATCCCTAACAAATCACTATTAAAGAATCCAAAGCTTGCTAGTACTAAAGCGCTGGAGCCTACCTTTAATCTTGCTAATTTTAGGCGCAACTTTGAGTCATTAGATAATGATAACTATGGCAGCTGGCCCCTAGTAGTTAAGGTGAGTATATTGCTGCTAATAGGGGTCTTCATTGCCGCTTTATCGTGGGCACTACCCATCAGTAGTAAAATTGATGAAATTGGAGCCGCAGAAAGTGAACAGCAAGTATTGCTTGCAAGCTATCGGCAAAAAGAGTCCCGTGCTCGACATTTAGCAGCTTATAAAGCGCAAGTGAGTCAAATGGAAACGCAGTTCAATACCTTGTTAGATCAGTTGCCTAAAGACACCCGAGTATCAGAATTAGTAGAAGGTATTAATATGACAGGGGTTGGCAGTAATATTCGTTTTCAAGATATCTCTGTTGAGGCTGAAATTGAAAATGAGTTCTTTATCGAACAGCCTATTCGTATCGCCGCCCTTGGTGAGTATCATGAGTTCGGGAGTTTTTTAAGTGGTCTTGCCACACTACCTCGCATTATTACTATTCACGATTTTGAAGTGAATAACCCGCAGCCAACCTTAGAAGCCATACCTGAGCTGAAATTAGTGCTACAGACCAAGACCTACCGCTCAAAAGAAGCGGTAACACAAGAGGCGCTAGTAGATGCTGATGCCTCTGTAGGGAGTAACTAATGAGTATTAAGCCACGGTCTATGCTAGTTACTTTAACCGTTATTGGGCTAGGGCTATCCGGCTGTAGTGATCGTATTGGCCTAGCTTCGCAAGCAATGGACACTGTACGTAACCAAGCCGCAAAGCCGATTGAGCCGCCGCCACAAGCACAGTTAATCAAGGACTTTGTCTACAGTGCTAACTTGCTACGTAGCCCATTCTTACCTCCCAGTTTAGTCAATCTACAAGGTGCAACTACAGCTATCGATGGTGTACGTCCCAATATCAATCGCGTCAAACAACCTCTAGAACAGTACGGGCTGGCGCAGATGACATTCCGTGGCATGCTGACATCTTCTAAAGGTCAGCAATATGCTTTAATACAGCGACCTGATGGCTCAGTAGCTAGTGTCAAAGTAGGAGATTATATCGGTTTAAATAATGGCCGAATTGTTGAGATTACTGCTACCCAAATTAATTTGATTGAAATTGTACCTGATAGCCGAGCTGGATTCGTTGAAAAGCCACAGTCTCTGGTTTCTCCTATAAGTTAAGTAGATGTTTTTTTTGAGGAATGAATAATGACAGTACGCAACCACAAGGGAGTGATGATGAGTAACCGCGTATTCGCCACTTTTACAATCCCTTCCTACAATTTTGTCATGCCTATATTGGCTGTCAGTATGCTAGTGATTAGCAGCAGCGCTTATGCTGAACAGCGTATTAATACCTTATCAGTAGTGAAGACAGCTCCAGCTGTAACACAGTTACGTTTAGGGTTTTCAGAAATTCCGACATTACCTGCAGCCTATCAACTTGATGATCCCAGACGTTTAGTATTAGATTTTGAGCAAGTTCAAAACGGTATTACTAGTCGCTTGACTGACTATAATATCGGTATGATCAATGAAGTTACTACCTTAAGCAATGACAGCACTACTCGCATGATTGTGGGTCTAAAACAAACTGGCAGCTATACTACGGCTATTAGTGGTAACGATTTACTGCTTACTATTACTGAACCTAATCAAGCGCTAGCGACTACCCCTAAGGTCTACAACAGCGTTGAGGTCATTCCCACCACACCGATCACTAATAGTGTTGCTAACGTTGGCGTAGCCGTTAATAGCAGCACTAAAGCGGTGCCGACTGATACTATGATGGTACGAGTCAACCCATTACTAGACCCTAGACTAGCCGCCACACAAGTGGCTCGTCAGTATAGCTACGATGGTTTGACGGCCCTTACTTTTGCAGCTGATAACCATGGTGGCGGTAATGTCAGTATTGGGCTCGCTAATGAGGCTATTCCGGTAGATGTGCAGCGGCAAGGCAATAAGCTAGTGATACGCATGACTGGTAGTACGATTCCCAGAAATTTGCTACGCCGTCTTACTATTAATAGTGGGATAGTCGCTGGTGTCGATACTCAAAATCAAGGTCAAAATGGGACTATTACTATTAATATGACCGAAGACTATGAGTACCAAGCTTACCAATCAGGCAATCAGCTTACTATAGCGATTAAAAAACCTGAGCTGTTAGGCGAGCCTACGCTTGAGGAGAGAGTCTATACTGGTGAAGCATTATCTATGGAATTCCAAAATGTGGAAATCCGTAGTGTGTTAGATATCTTGGCACAGTTCACTAAGATGAATGTGGTGGCTAGCGATTCTGTCACTGGCAACATTACTTTGCGTCTTATCAATGTTCCTTGGGATCAAGCTCTAGATATTATTTTGAAAAGTAAAAATTTAGCAAAGCGTGAGAATGGTAATGTGATTTTGATCGCCCCTGCTACTGAGCTTGCAGAACAAGAAGCTAGTGAGCTTGCCGCTCAGCAAGTAGTGCAAGCCTTTTCTCCTTTGCGTACTGAGTACATTCGCTTGAGCTATGCTCGTGCCGAAGATGTTTTATTATTAATTTCTGATGGTAGTGGACCTTCTAATAGTGGTGACGGGTTTGGTGCTGTTAATACAGGTAGCAATCAAAATAATAATACCTTGTTGTCCAATCGTGGCACAGTCACTACTGATAAACGTACTAATACTTTAATTATTAAAGATGTGGCAGATAGTATTGAAAATATACATAAATTAATCAGTAAAATTGATATTCCAGTACGCCAAGTGATGATTGAGGCACGTATTGTTAGTGCTAGCGATACCTTTAGTAAGGAGATTGGTGTGCGCTGGGGTCTGTTATCTAATGGGGCAGCTAATAATCGCAACCTATTGGTTGGCGGCAGTGACCAGACCCTATGGGATTTAAAAGACTTCGATATCGAAACGACTACTGTCAATGGACAGTCGGTCTCTTATCCGTCATACGATATTAGTCGCCCTGATAATCTAAACGTTGATTTAGGCGTAAGTAATCCTGCAGGGAGCATTGCCTTTGGTCTGTTGGGGTTATCAGATTTCATGTTGGATCTTGAATTATCAGCATTACAAGCGGATAATCGCGGCGAGGTTATTTCTACACCCAAAATTTTGACTACTGATAAACAAACCGCTAAAGTTTCTTCTGGTACGCAGATTCCTTATCAGGAAGCGTCGGCTAGTGGTGCTACTACCACTAGTTTTAAAGAAGCCGCATTGAGCCTTGAGGCTACGCCAAATATCACCCCTGATGGCAAAATCGGTCTGCAGTTAGTAATTACTAATGGCACACCAACTATTATCAATAATCAGGTCGCCATTTCTGAAGACTCGATTTCCACTAATGTCATTGTTGAAGATGGCCAAACTATCGTATTAGGCGGGGTGTTTAAAAACCGTATTAATAATGGTGTAGATAAAGTACCATTCTTAGGAGATTTACCTTATATTGGTCGTGCGTTCCGTAGAGACGTTCGTAGCAATAATAAAGAAGAATTACTTATCTTTATCACTACGAAGCTGGTTAACGATGGCATAAATCGTTTAGAATAAGCGGCGGCATTTAAGACACTATAAAAATACAAGCTTAAGCGCTTGTTTTTTTATGGGCGCAAGGTTATTGCTAAGGGTTATGCTTTGGGCAGCATTATTTTATCAACAATAATCAACGCTCATTACTAGCTAGAATATTAATGACGTTGTATGATAGTTAATTTATCTGAGTGAGTGTTATGTTGGAGGAATTACCGTCGGTATTTATAGTCGGGCCGATGGGAGCTGGCAAGACCACCATTGGCCGTTTGCTTGCTAAGCAGCTGGGCCGCGAGTTTGTGGACAGTGACTGGTATGTTGAGTCGCAAACGGGCGCTGATATTGCTTGGATATTCGCGAAAGAAGGCGAGGCAGGCTTTCGGGCGCGCGAAACTCGAGCCATTGATGAGCTAACTCAATATAAGCAAATTATCCTTGCCACTGGTGGTGGTGCAGTCATGTCTGCTGAAAATAGAGCGTTCTTGCATCAGCGTGGCATTGTGGTTTACCTAAATGCACCAGTCGATGTACAGATGGTACGTACAGCGAAGGACAAGTCACGTCCTCTATTACAACAGCCTAATCCCAGAAAAATACTACAAGAATTATATAAAAAACGTGATCCATTATATCGACAAGTAGCGCACATTATCATGCCTACGGGCCACACTTATCCACGGAATATGGTCAATCAGTTGCTGCAACAGCTGCAGCGTTTTTCAGTAGTCAAGATAGAACAAGCTCTGGATACTGATATGGATACTGAGTTAGAGCAAGATACTGACAGTTATAGTATTCCTGAGCTCATAAAACCAGATAGTGAATTAAATAGTGCAGCTACTGTAGATGACGGTATTGATGTCCCTAATAGTATTAAAAGTAGCACTGTTGATACTGATACTGATACTGGCTTAGAGCTGTCCACTGATAATGATTGTTTAGTACCATCAGCCTCTGTTGCTGACCGTAATGAACTTTAACTATAGTATTTTTTATAGCTAATAATGTTTACAGCATAATAATTTTTGAAGCTAACCACTTTCAAACCTAACCATTAGGAAGTATGAGATGACTACCGCATTAGTGGAAGATGGCTTAATTGTACATACTCAAAGTCACGATTATCCAATAGTTATTACGGCACAAAGCGGCAATAAGACCAGTAATATGGCGGAGCAAATTACTTCCTATATACGGGGTAAGCAGCTATTAATTGTGACTAATGAAACGGTTGCGCCTTTATACTTAGCGGCATTACAAGCGCAACTAGAATTGCACTTTAAGGTGGCGGTCTGCATCCTAGCTGATGGAGAACAGTACAAAAATCAGGCTAGTATCGATAAAATATATGATGCGCTAATGGCGCAGCACTTCAACCGTGATGTTACTTTAATTGCGCTTGGTGGTGGTGTTATCGGTGATATGACAGGCTTTGCAGCGGCTAGCTTTATGCGTGGGGTTGATTTTATCCAAATACCTACTACTCTATTGTCGCAAGTGGACTCCAGCGTTGGTGGTAAGACTGGTATCAATCATCCACAAGGTAAGAACATGATTGGCGCTTTTTGGCAGCCGCAGATGGTACTAGCGGATATGAATACTTTGCAAACGCTGCCTGAGCGTGAGCTATCCGCTGGATTAGCGGAAGTCATCAAATACGCCCTGATTATGGATATTGAGTTTTTGGACTGGCTTGAAGAGCATCTACCAGCCATGATGGCTTTGGATCTAGAGGTTCTAGCGATAGCAGTAAAACGCTGCTGCCAGTATAAAGCTGATATTGTGGCGCAAGATGAGCGTGAAGCAGGTATACGAGCGATATTGAATTTTGGTCATACCTTTGGTCATGTGATTGAGACACATCAAGGTTACGGTAATTGGTTGCATGGTGAGGCAGTTGCGGCAGGTATGGTACAAGCGGCTGAATTATCACAAAAGCTTGGCTGGCTCAGCGATAGCGACGTGGCTCGAGTAAAACGGGTATTGAGCTTAGCGAAACTGCCAATTACGCCACCAGCGATCGATGTAGACACAGCGTTAAAACTAATGGGCCACGATAAAAAAGTCAAACAAGGACAAATCCGGCTGATTTTGTTAAAATCATTAGGTGAAGCTGTATTGACAGACGAATTCGATGCGCAGTTGCTTACTGAAGTGCTGTCATCCTAAGCGGCATACTAATTGTTTATAAGCTAATAGCTGTTGATAAGCTATTGGCTGTTGATAAGCGTTAATTAATTACTTTTCCAAGGAAACTCCCATGGCAGCACCGAGCTCTACGACTAGCTCTAGCAGTAAGTCAAATCGTCGCCAAGCACTAATTTGGTTAATGATGACTTTGCTGCTCGGAGTGGCCACTGCGCTGCTTTGGATGGTCAGCCAAACCCCTGCAATTGGAGCCAAAATTGAGAATGCTCCTATTGCTGCACCTGAAGCATTAGCTAGTGAGCTTGAACAACCTCTATCTATTGAGTCTTTGCATGAGCTGGATAATGACATTCAGCCTATTGATTTTGAAGATACTATTCGAGATTTACGCAATTATCCAGACGAGTTCAAAGATAAGCGATACTTGCTTGCCAATAAAGGCAAATGGACTGTACAAGTGATGAATGTCGCCGAGAATGAGGTGATAGTCAGCTATCTAGAAGGTCGAAAAGATAGAGATAAATTTGCCTATTTCCGCTATCGCGATGAGAACAAACAGCTGCGTTATATGCTTACTTATGGTCTATTAAATAGCTCACAAGAAGCAGTAGGGGCGGCAAAATTGGTAGATTTTGGCTTACCTGCTGACGTAAGTGTGCTATCAGAAGAGATTAATCGCTACACTAGTATTATCGACAATTATGAGCGTTCGCAACCCATAAAAGATCTAAGTACTAGACGCTCACGCTCAGTAAAACTGAATCCTACCAAGCGTGAAGTACCTGTGCGTCAAAAAGCGCCAGTAGTTCCTAAAGTTAGTAATGATAATCAAGAGGCCGCTTCTAAGCCGTCTAGTAATCAGTCTAATACTAATAGCACTGGCAGTATTAGTCAGTCCGCCGACACTTCAGATACCTTATCAGTCAATGAAGAGCGCACCTTATCATCTGAAAATTCTGATGATGCTAAAAAGGAGGATAAAGCTACTAAGGCTGAGCCACAAGTCAAAAAGCCACCGGTAGTAGCCACACCTAAACAACCAAGTTCGGCGAGCAATCCTGATAAAGCTACTGAAGGCAATAATAAAAAGAATAATAGTGGCGCTGATAAGAGCACTACTAACAAAGGCAATAGTGATCCTATTAAGCAACTAATAGAAGAGAAGAGTAAGTAGCTTTTAGCTAGCAGTTTTCGATCTAGCGGTTTTTTCTAAATAGCCGCTAGAGTCGAGATTGCTGTGGTTAACTTTTATTAGCAAATTTTTTTGCTTTTTTTTTGACAATACGCTTTAAAAGCAATAAGTGACTGGTGAGGTTTTTGCTAGTACAAGCACGGATATTAAAGGTAGAATCATTCATAATACTTGCAGAATAATGTCGGTCAGTCACTGGTATCGCCTAGTTACTTATAGAAGTAGCACAGTGATTTAGTCTTCATTTTTAGTAGTTAGCCACTGACGTTATTATCTGATTTTACGCCAGTAATTAACTATAACTATCCAATGATTTGTAAAAAAGACTAGATTTTTCCGCTATCATTAACTAATATGATTAAGGGACTTATTCTGTATAGTTATGGTAAATTGTTGGAAATACTGCCTATTTGGGTAAATTTTTCGTCTCTCACTATTCTAAGCGTTATTAATTGCTGTTGATCACAAAGGTCAAGTAATCGCTAATTCTCTTCTGTTTATTTATAGTCCTTATTTGGGTTAAAGAAGTGATTGAACTTAGAGCGTTTAATGTCCGAGCGTTGATAAGTAGATTATTATCGGTTCAATAGCCATCACTCTATCATCGCTCCTATCGTATTTACGGTGTCATTCACCCACATACACCATCAATCAACTATTAGCGCTTGAGCTATTTTGCCAAGTAGCTAACCGTTCTGCTGCAAACCAAACGGATAATTACTAACGACTCGTATCAACAATATTATGCAGTGTACGAATTCAGTTTTTGATCCGGATACTAGAATAATTTAGCCCGTTCTAACTGCGTCATTCAGTACATGTTACGCATTGTAGCCATGAACTGCTCGCTCACTTAAAAGGACTAGCCATGTCAATGATTTCATCACACACACATCTGGCCACTCCAGATGACTTTTCTGATAACTGTGGTTTTGGCTTAATCGCTCACATTGAGGGACAAGCCAGTCACGATTTAGTTAAGACTGCCATTCATAGTCTCAGCTGTATGACTCACCGCGGCGGTGTTGCTGCCGATGGCAAAACGGGGGATGGCTGCGGTTTGCTACTAGCCACTCCTAAAGCATTTTTTCAAGCTATTGCTGCTGAACAGCAGTTAACCGTTACTGATAACTTTGCAGTAGGGATGGTATTTGTCAATTTGGACGAGACCAAAGCTAAGTATAGCGAACAAGTACTAGCAGAAGAGATCGCTGCGCAAGACTTAGAAGTAGCTGGCTGGCGAGAAGTACCAGTTGATTTAACTATCGTTGGGGAGATTGGTCGTGAGACTCTACCCGCATTTAAACAGATATTCGTTAATGATCCTGCTAACTTAAGCAGTGAAGACTTCAATCGTAAGTTATTTGTAGCACGCAAAAAAGCAGAGCAACGTCTAACCGAAGATGAGCTGTTTTATGTCTGCTCGCTAAACTGCCAAACTATTATCTATAAAGGCTTGGTAATGCCGTCAGATTTGCCAGCGTTCTTTACGGATCTAAAAGATGAGCGCTTGGCCTCACATATTGTAGTGTTTCATCAACGCTTCTCGACTAACACTTTACCACGCTGGCCTTTAGCACAGCCATTTCGTTATTTGGCCCATAATGGCGAATTGAATACTATCACTGGTAATCGTAATTGGTCTGAGGCTCGTACGCCAAAATTAAAATCAGCTAAATTACCAAATTTGAGTGAGCTAACACCGCTAGTGAATAGTAGTGGCTCAGATTCTTCAAGCTTAGACAATATGCTTGAGGTACTGATGTCAGGTGGTATGAGTTTATTTCATTCAATGTCGATTCTAGTGCCACCAGCTTGGCAAAATGTCGATAGTATGGATATGGACTTACGCGCCTTCTATGAATTTTATTCGCAGCATATGGAAGCATGGGATGGGCCAGCAGGATTAGTGATTCAAGATGGTCGTTATGCGGTGTGTATGCTCGATCGTAATGGCCTGCGCCCGTCACGTTGGGTCACTACTAAGAACGGCTATATCACCGTAGCATCGGAGATTGGCGTTTGGGACTATGCCCCTAAGGATGTGCTTGCCAAAGGTCGAGTTGGCCCTGGTCAGATGTTGGTTATCGATACCTTGACGGGTCAGATTATGGATAACAAGACCATCGCCACGTTATTAAAAAAAGCCCATCCTTATCGCAAATGGTTACGTGAACAAGCGACACGTATTCGTGATGATGAGCGTATCGAAGAAGCGCTAGCGGCAAAATCTTGTCGTGGTGTGGCACTCAAGACTTTGCAAAAAATGTATCACGTAACTAATGAAGAGCGTACCGAAATTATTCGCCCCAACGCTGAGAATGGTCAAGAGCCAGTAGGCTCTATGGGTGACGATACACCAATGGCGGTACTATCACAGCAAATCCGTCACGTTGGTGATTTTTTTCGGCAGCAGTTTGCACAAGTGACCAATCCACCGATTGATCCTTTACGCGAATCGATTGTAATGTCATTACAAACTTGCCTTGGTGCGCAGACTAATGTGTTTGCGCCTTCTGCTAAAGACGCTCATCGCATTATTCTTTCGTCGCCTGTGTTATCTGCGAGCAAAATGCAGCAGATTGAGAACCTTAATGATACGGCCTTTCAAATCGCACGTATTAATTTAAATTATGATTTGAATCTAGATTTAGCTACGGCTATTACTACTATTTGTGAGCAAGTAGCTGCTGCCATTAGAGCGGGTCAGACCCTCATCGTATTGTCTGATAAAGATATTAGCGCTGACAAAGTGCCAGCCAATGCCATTATGGTCACTGGTGCGGTTCATCACTACTTAATTGCGCAAGGTATTCGTACTGATGCCAATTTGATCATTGAGACTGGACTGGCACGGGATTCGCATCAAGTAGCAGTATTGATCGGCTTTGGGGCGACTTGTGTTTATCCTTATTTGGCTTATGACGTCATTGATGATTTGGTAGCGACTGGCGAGCTTCTGGGTGATCCGATTCAAGCGCGTGTCAATTTCCGTAAAGGTTTAGATAAAGGGCTACTAAAGATTTTATCGAAGATGGGCATCTCTACTATTGTTTCTTATCGAGGTGCGCAACTGTTTGAAGCGGTTGGTCTCTCTGAGCCAGTAGTCGCTATGTGCTTTAAAGGGGTACAAAGCCGGATTAAAGGGGCAACTTTTGAGGATTTAGCGGCCGATCAAGCGCAGCTAGCTGCTAATGCTTTTAAGCGTCGTATGCCTCTCGATCAAGGCGGTCTACTCAAGTTTGTTTTCAATAAAGAATACCATGCCTTTAACCCTGATGTGATTAACAGCTTGCACACAGCGGTACGCACTGGGGATTATGAGAACTATCGTAACTATGCTGATTTAGTTAATAGCCGTCCAGTGGCAACCCTACGCGATTTACTACAGCTTAAAACTGATAATCCTATCGCTGTCGATGATGTTGAGGACATCACTAAGATTTTGAAGCGTTTCGATTCAGCGGGTATGTCATTAGGTGCTTTATCTCCTGAAGCCCATGAGTCTATCGCTATGGCGATGAATACTATTGGTGGGCGCTCAAACTCTGGTGAGGGCGGGGAAGATCCAGTACGTTACGGTACTTTGCGTAACTCCAAGATTAAGCAAGTAGCCTCAGGGCGCTTTGGGGTGACTCCTGCTTACCTGCGCTCAGCAGAAGTGATGCAGATAAAAGTCGCTCAAGGGGCGAAACCAGGTGAGGGTGGTCAGCTACCAGGTGGTAAGGTCAATGCCTTGATTGCACGCTTACGTTATTCAGTGCCAGGGGTGACCTTAATTTCGCCACCACCGCATCATGATATTTACTCGATCGAAGATTTAGCCCAGCTTATCTTTGATCTTAAGCAAGTCAATCCAGACGCGTTAGTATCAGTAAAACTAGTGTCACGCCCAGGCGTCGGTACTATTGCTACTGGAGTAGCTAAGGCTTATGCCGATCTGATTACTATCTCAGGTTATGATGGCGGTACGGCGGCCTCACCCTTGTCCTCTATCCATCATGCTGGTTCACCTTGGGAGCTGGGTTTAGCTGAGACTCATCAATCCCTAAGAGTTAACGGTCTGCGTGACAAAGTACGCATCCAAACTGATGGTGGCCTCAAAACAGGTCTCGATGTGGTAAAAGCCGCTATTTTAGGGGCAGAGAGCTTCGGTTTTGGCACGACGCCTATGATTGCAGTTGGTTGCAAGTACTTGCGTATCTGCCATCTGAATAATTGTCCGACTGGGGTAGCCACTCAAAAAGCTGAGCTACGTGATCAGCATTATATCGGCGAAGCTGAAATGTTGATTAACTTCTTCAAGTTTGTCGCTACTGAAACTCGCGAATGGCTAGCCGCCTTAGGTGTGCCTAGTATGGAAGAGTTAGTCGGCCGTACTGACTTACTGGAGATATTAGAAGGCAATACTAATAAACAGCGTCATCTTGATTTAACGCCTTTATTGTTCAGCCATCCTGCTAGTGCAGGCAAGCCACAAACTTGCCAAGTAGAGCGTAATGCGCCCTTTGATAAAGGTCTACTCGCTGAGCAAATGATCAGTGATATGCTACTAAATATCCGTAAAGGATTAGGCGGTGACTATAGCTATTCTGTTGGCAACTGTGACCGCTCGATTGGCGCTCGTATCTCTGGTGAGATTGCTCAATTATGGGGCAATCTAGGCATGAGTGATATGCCTATCAATCTGCATCTAACAGGTACGGCTGGACAAAGCTTAGGAGTCTGGAACGCTGGTGGATTAAACATTGAGCTTGAAGGCGATGCTAACGATTATGTTGGCAAAGGTATGGCAGGTGGTGAGATTGTCATTTATCCGCCCAAAGACTCTAGTTTTGTTGCTCATGACACAGCGATCATAGGCAATACTTGTCTCTATGGTGCGACTGGTGGCAAGCTATACGCTGCGGGTACGGCAGGCGAGCGCTTTGCGGTACGTAACTCCGGTGCTCAAGTAGTCATCGAAGGCACTGGGGATCATTGCTGCGAATATATGACTGGCGGTATTGTCACCGTTCTTGGACCTACTGGCCTTAATTTTGGTGCAGGTATGACGGGTGGTTTTGCTTATGTCCTCGATATGGAAGGCGACTTCTTTGATCGCTGTAACCACGAGCTGATCGATCTAAATCGTATCTCTAGTGAGCAGACTGAAGAGCATCGTATTTATCTGCAACAAGTAATCGAGAACCACGTTAGCAAGACCAACAGTGCATGGGGACAGACTATATTGGCTGACTTTGAGCATTATGTGCGTAAGTTCTACTTGGTTAAGCCTAAGGCTGCCAGCTTAGTAAGCGTACTTAAAACTACCATGGCTGATCCACAATAATAGGGTCAGTTAACCAGTTAAGGTAAGATTTTACATAAGTTTTTAGGTAAATACAGTATTGAGTCATTAACCCTCAATAGTTAAATTTTTCCAGCAGGTCAGTGGTGTTATTTGCCATCTAGCAGCGTATCGGTCAACAGTCCCTACGTTGCTAGAGACTCACCACTTCCCACTCTAGAAAAGCCTATTATAGAAGAGATAATATTATGGCAAAACGTTTAGAGAACAGTTATCAGTTTTTAGATGTACCACGGTTAGAGCCGCTCAAAAAAGACATCGTCACTCGTGCTACTGAGTTTGTAGAGATTTACACCCCATTTGAAAGTGAGGCAGTAGCTCAGCAATCACATCGTTGCCTAGAGTGTGGTAATCCGTATTGCGAATGGAAATGTCCCGTACATAACTATATTCCTAATTGGCTAAAAATGGCTACTGAAGGACAGATTTTTCAGGCTGCCGAACTCTGTCATCGCACTAATACTTTACCTGAAGTCTGCGGACGAGTTTGTCCACAAGATCGGCTTTGTGAAGGGGCTTGCACCCTTAATGATGGCTTTGGCGCAGTGACTATCGGTAATGTTGAGAAGTACATCAACGATACGGCCTTTGCACTGGGCTGGCGTCCAGATATGTCAGAAGTGGTTTGGACAGACAAAAAAGTCGCTATTATTGGTGCAGGCCCCGCTGGTCTTGGCTGTGCTGATATCTTAGTCAGAAACGGGGTGACTCCGGTAGTGTTTGACAAGCGCCCTGAGATTGGTGGTCTTTTGACTTTTGGTATTCCAGAGTTCAAGATGGAAAAAGACGTCATGCGCAATCGCCGAGTTATCTTTGAAGGTATGGGCATTGAGTTCCGTCTTGAGACTGAAATCGGTACTGACATTAGTATTGATGAGCTAATGAATGACTATGACGCTGTATTTATGGGTATGGGTACTTATACTTATATGCGCGGTGGTTTCGCTGGTGAAGAGCTCGATGGGGTGCACGATGCGCTTGATTTCTTGATTGCTAACGTCAATCGTTGCAATGACTGGGAAAAGAGTTCAGAAGACTACATCGATCTAAAAGGTAAAAAAGTAGTCGTGTTAGGTGGCGGTGATACCGCAATGGATTGTAACCGTACTAGTATCCGTCAAGGTGCTGAAAAGGTCGTCTGTGCTTATCGCCGTGATGAAGAAAACATGCCAGGTTCGCGCCGTGAAGTAGTCAATGCTCGTGAGGAAGGGGTAGAGTTCTTATTCAATCGCCAACCTACCGAGATCATCGGTCTCAATGGCAAAGTAAATGCGGTCAAGGTCATCACAACCCAGTTAGGAGCTCCAGACAACCGTGGTCGCCAACGTCCTGAGCCCATTGCTAATTCAGAAGAGATCATTGCTTGTGATGCGGTAATTATGGCCTTTGGCTTCCGTCCTAGCCCTGCCGATTGGTTTGGCAGTCAACAAGTTGAGATGGATAGCTCAGGGCGGGTACTAGCGCTTGAAAAGCAAACCTTTAAGTTCCAAACCAATAACCCTAAGATATTTGCTGGCGGTGATATGGTTCGTGGTTCTGACTTAGTAGTAACCGCTATTTGGGAAGGCCGCGAAGCTGCTGAAGGTATTTTGGACTTCTTAGCCGTATAGTTCTATAAAGTAATACGAGGCATCAGCCATGGTTTGATAAGCTGTGGCTAGCCTTAGTTTATGACGCCTTCTACCTATTAATAGCTGCATTATATATTAATAGGTAGAAGGCGTTATTTTTTGGTAAATATGTTATATTTTATCCTTAGTAGTTATTACTAATGATGCATTACTAACGACGTATCACTAACGATTTATCCTTGATGCTTATCGAGTATTTTATATTTCTTTTTATATAAGAGTGCCTTTGCGTGAAATTAGCGATTTGGCAATGGATTACTGAGCCAATTATTGAACCTTATTCGCGTTACCAGCACGCCGATGTTTTGCATGCGGTACGTTTAGGCGTTGCAGTAGTTATTGCTTTAGGACTGAATAGGATCAGTCATTTCCCCCATGGCGAATGGACGACTATTACCGTATTTGTGATATTGGGTTTGTTACAGTATCAAGGCGCGATTTATACTAAGGCTAAAGAGCGCATATTAGGCACTTTATTAGGAGTGATAGTTGGGTTAGGGTTTTTGTGGTTAAGTAAAGATATTGGCATTTGGCTCTGGGCTTATTATCTACTGATTGGGATTATCAGTAGCATTATTGGCTATATGTCAGTCAGGCAACTTGGCTATATTGGTCTATTGACTGGCATTACTATGTTGATGATTATCTCAAATCCCGATCAAAGTAATATCGGTCAGGATGGTCTGTATCGAGCCCTGAATATTCTATTCGGTGCCATTATAGCCGTAGGTGCGACTTTGATATTACCGCTAAAGTCCACTTTGATGTATCGGTTCTTGCTGGCTAGTAATCTTGATGACTGTAGTAATCTTTACGCTAGCGTAGGTAGCCATATCAATCCTGAAGTGCTGACTCACGAGCCTTTACAGCACTCAAAATCGCTAGAGGTAACAGCTACCCGTTATGCTGCACAAAACGCTCTACCAGATATACCGGTTAATAAAGCTTTAATCAAAGCCCTACAGCAGATCAATAAGCGACTGTTAGCAATGCGGCCACATATTGCCGCCACTGCTAGCGAAACAGGGGTAGATAAAGAAGCGATAGAAACCATCCAGCGTAGTCATCGCAATATGATAGGCACTATTGATCTACTGTTGAGCGCTGCACCACGATTAGCTCACATCGAGATTGACGAGGATAATCATATCTTATTGTTGCACTATCAGCGTGAGCTGACCCAAGCGATGCGTCATATAGCAGCAGTGTTGCGCAGTCCTAATAATGAGGTGTTTCGTCCTATTACTCGTATTAAGGTATCGCAATATCCAAGCGTGCAGCATTTGAGCTTTGAATGGCAAGGTTACTTTTGGTTGATTCAAACCTTACAATCACAACTACAAGAGCTTAGCGATCTACTACAATCCACTAAGTCACGCTGGTTCGCAGGCTCTGGGGTTCGATATCAACGCCGTGAACAACGACGAATTAAAAAGAAGGGCAGTGAAGCTGATTTGCATTTATAAAGATACGAACGCTGCTAAGCGCCCAGTATTTACAAATAGTTAAGCATAAAAAAACGCTAACCTTTCAAAGGTAGCGTTTTTTATTTTTTAAGGCAGTTATTTGAGCTATAGCTAACTCACTCATTGATTAACTAGGGCACGGATTTATCTGCGCCATTATTTAACTAATGGTAGTGATGCTATTAACGACCAGTTTTTAGTTTATCCCAATACTGCTGATAAATTTGCAGGGCTTCATCACCGACATCTTCTTGGAACTCAGCTTTCGCTAAAGTTTCTTTACTGGGATAGATTGTTTTATTGTTACGCACTTCATCTGCCATCAGCTCACGTGCGGCTAAGTTTGGTGAAGCATAGCCTATCTCTTCACTGACTATTTTGGCATTTTCAGGCTGTAATAAATAATTGATAAATTTGTGTGCTGCATCGACGTTTTTAGCATTCTTTGGAATGACAAAATTATCCATCCACAATATTGCCCCTTCGCTAGGGTATTTATAGACTAAGCTGGTTAAGCCTTCATTATTAGCCATTACCGCTTCGCCATTCCAGGTCATACCGATATTGGTCTCGCCTTCGATATAAGGGATACGAGTAGCATCTGAGTTAAAGGTCTTAACGTTAGGCATCAAAGTAATGAGCTTGTTGTAAGCGGCTTTAATCTCATCAGGGCTGCTACTATTACCAGAATAGCCCAAGGTCAATAGCGCCATGCCAAATACTTCACGCATATCGTTCATCAGCATCACCTGATTTTTGTACTCAGGGCGCCATAGATCATTCCAGCTATTGACAGTCGCAGGGTCGAACTTATCACCATTGATAGCTATGCCAGTACTGCCCCACATATAGGGAATCGAGTACTTATTTTCAGGATCAACTTTGGTATTAGTAAATGAGGTGTCTAAGTTCTTAAAGTTACTTAGTTTCGACTTATCAAGCTCTTGTAATAAGCCTTCTTTGGCCATTTTTTCGACATAATAAGTTGAGGGGATAGCAAGGTCGTATTGGCTTGAATCATCAAGGAGCTTGAGCTTAGCGTACATTGCCTCATTAGAGTCAAATGTGGTGTAATTGACGTTGATACCAGTCTCTTTTTCAAAGCCATCAAGAATCTCTTGTGGCATATACTCCGACCAGTTATATAGATTAAGGGTTACCTTACTAGCAGCAGCTGCACCTTCGGCTGGTGCCTTATCAGAGTTGCTACAGCTAGCAACAGCTAGTCCCATAGCTGCACATAATAATGCTTTGGGTAATAGGCTAGTAAGAGTGGCGGTGCGCATAGATAGGTGGGATGATGACTGGGTCAAATTAACTCTCCTAAAGTCAGACAAATCAATAAAAATAGAGGTTTAACAAGTAAGTAGCAGTAGGCTAACTAGGCTTTTAAGAGCCGCTAATAGCTACAATGTTACTGTTATGGTTATAACATGGCATAATTTAAAGGGCAACGCTTTGAATCTGTGAGGTTTTAACCAAAGGCTAACTAGTAGTCAAGGGTTGACTGGGCCACTGCCAGTAAGCAACCATGCTATGATAGGCTTTTTTTGCTCTAGTTAAACTGAGTTATAAAAGCCAGCGTTTTTAGTGTTTATTAGGCGCTGTTGACCCTTCACAACTAGACACTGCTGTGGTCTATTATTCAACAAGCCTTACTTAATCGGTAGGTAGTCGCTACTGAATTGATAATAATAAAACCCCATAGGATAATCAACTATGATTAACAATCAGACCGTTATACCAGCTTTGCTAAGCGATAAAGTAGTCATTGTTACGGGCGCAAGCCGTGGACTCGGCGCGCAAATCGCTCAGCAAATGGCCGCAGCAGGCGCAAGCGTTTGCGTTAATTACCTTAAGAGCAAACAGGCTGCTGACCAAGTCGTAGCAGAGATTGAACAGGCAGGTGCACAGGCTTTTGCTTACCAAGGAGATGTGACAGATTTAGCACAAATGCAGGCTATGGCAGCGCAAGTTATCGAACGCTTTGGACGCATTGACGTATTAGTTAATAACGCTTTGCCAAGCTACCAGTTCAATCCAAGTGCTGATTATACTAGCATCGAAACCGTACAATGGGCGCATTTTTCGCAGCAGATCGATGGTATTGTCAAAGGCGCTGTCAATACAGTGCAAGCGGTATTGCCCCAGATGAAAACTCAACAGATGGGCAAGATTATCAATATCTCTACCAATTTAGTGTATAACCCAGTAGTGACTTACTATGACTATACTACTGCCAAATCGGCCTTGATTGGGCTCACTCGTAACTTAGCGGCTGAGCTTGGGCAATATGGTATTCGCGTTAATCTGCTGGCAGGCGGGTTGCTAAAAACGACTGATGCTAGCAAATTAACTACCGAAGAGGTGTTTGATTATATCGCGACGACTACGCCCTTGCGTCAAGCTACTTCCGTGGCAGACTTTGCCAATTCAGTACTACTAATGGCGTCTGATTTGAGTGCAGCTATTACTGGTCAGTCTATTGCTGTTGATGGCGGTTTGACAATGCCTTGATACGCCTTGATAGGCTTTGATAAATTGTCAATAATAAGTTTTAAGGTACAAATAAGAGAGATGCAATGAGGAATCGCAAAATCGCTGGAGTAGTCAGCGCGGTGATAGGGCTATGTGCCATTATGGCTTTTTTTAATACCGGTATGGATACGCCGCTGTTAGGCTGGCCATTAGAAACTTATCTTGGGGTGGCTTTTACTATGGCTTGGCTGACCAACATGCCAACGTGGTTGGCTTATTCGCTAGCTGCTGTGCTATTTATAGTAATAACTATGGGGCTTTATAAGCTAGGCAGTTGGGTTTATGGATTGGTCATGGGGCGAGGTTGATTGAGTCTAAGTTTAGCCAAAAAAAAACAAAGATTTAACAGCATGGCCTCAGCATTGCGTTCTTTAACCGATAGAAATATGCGGGTCATGGGCAATGTTACTTTAAGGGTTCGCCTCGGCGCTCGTCCCTCACGCAAAAACCCTTTATGGCGCTGGAGTAAAGTAGTGCTTCGCTAGTGAAACTTATCATAAGAAATTTTTATAAAATTGTTTTTGTTTATGTGGCTTAGCACCCACTCTACTCAATCCTTTACGCCTTTTGTTGTATACAAAACTTATCAAGTATCGCTTGTATGCCATACTCTTCAATAGTGCCTGTGACTAAATCGGCACGCTCTTTTAGCTCAGGCTTAGCATCACCCATTGCCACCGCAAAGCCGACTAAATCAAACATTTCTAAATCGTTCATGCCATCACCAAACGCCATACAATCCTGCGCGTCAATATTATAATGTCGGCAAACATCTAAAATACCGCGTGCTTTTGAGGCGTCTACTGGCAAGATGTCAGCACCTACTGTGTGCCAATGTACCAGCTTCAATTCATCCTCAGCAAAGTCAACCTCTTGCATTTTATCTTGTTGATTATTGAAGAATACTGAGCACTGATAGACGGTATTTGACTTGTAATAATTAGGATCAAGAATAGAGTTTGGCGTTATGGCATTGTATTCACGCAAACGCTCGTTCTCTTTTGACCAAGCGATATGAGTGGCTGAGTCAAACTTATGAATAAGATCGCCTTTGTGGCATAAGTTCACAATCTTATTAGTTTGCGCCTCTGATAAAGGGTAATGGCTGATAATGCCATCCTTATTAAAGCTATATTGACCATTCATACAGATAATAGCGTCCAATACATTGGCATCGAGTAGCGCTAAGATATCAGAGGGTAATATTGCTTTAGAGCGTCCTGTGGAGATAATAAGCTTGATGTCACTGCTGGCAAGTTGTTCTAGCGTGGCTTTATTTTGCTCGGCAATAATTCCGTTACGGCTCAGAGTATCATCAATATCGAAAAATATGATCTTAGGCGTAGGGATATTATTACTCATACTCTCTTGGGCAACTTTGTCTTTAATAAACATGGTGATCCTATTATTTTCTATTTATTCAAATGTTACTATAATCAGCCTAGACCATTAAATAAATAGCTATAAAGTAATGCTTGCCTATTATGCCTACCTAGCGCTTATCCTGTAATGCGGTTGAGCCAGCAAGCATACATTGCAACATAGCAGGTAATAAGCTGGCTTTGCTCGCTATCTTGATTATCAGGCTCATATTTATGTAATTTACTGCACCAAAAGGTCAGCCTAAACTGATCAAGCATAATTTTGCATAATAGGATTCAATACCCCTTGAATGCCTTGCTCTTCAATGGTGCCAGTAATGAGGTTGGCACGCTCCTTCAGCTCGTCTTTGGCATCACCCATCGCTACCGCAAAGCCGACTAAATCGAACAT
This sequence comes from Psychrobacter sp. BF1, assembly GCF_019279065.1. Classification (NCBI taxonomy): domain Bacteria; kingdom Pseudomonadati; phylum Pseudomonadota; class Gammaproteobacteria; order Moraxellales; family Moraxellaceae; genus Psychrobacter; species Psychrobacter sp. BF1. Next base: position 116,835 of record NZ_JAGYWV010000008.1, on the reverse strand, counting down.
TTCCAAATCATTGAGTCCATCGCCAAACGCCATACAGTCAGCGGCATCAATACCAAAGTGAGCGCATACATCTAAAATACCACGCGCTTTTGAGGCATCTACGGGCAAGATGTCACCAATAGCGTCATGCCAATGTACCAGCTTTAGGTTGTGCTTAGCAAAATTAACGTCCTGCATCTTCTGGTTTTGATCATCAAAGAATACCGAGCACTGATAGACAGTGTTTGCCTTACAATACTCAGGATCAATTAGGCTTACGTCTTTAATTTTATCGTGATATCTATTTTGCCAGTCGTGCGAATCTGACCAGGCAATGTGGGTTGCAGAATCAAACTTGTAGATCAACGCACTATCAACACACAGTCCTGCAATGGTAGTCGCTTGACTAAGAGTTAGCGGGTAATCGCTAATCACCTGCTGGTTGTTAAAGCTGTATTGCCCATTCATGCAGATGATGGCATCTAAGACATTGTCTGCAAGCAGCGCTTGGATATCTAGCGGTAATATCGGCTTTGAGCGTCCCGTTGAAATAACCAGTTTGATATCTAAGTCTGATTTGGCCAGTGCTTCAAGGGTGGCTTTATTATGCGGGGCAATCTCACCATTGCGGCTTAAGGTATCGTCAATATCAAAAAATATCATTTTTGGAACAGGGATAGAGACGGGATTGATGTTTTCTAAGCTTTTGGTTTTGTTTGAGGTGGGCATGGAAGTCCTTTTTCTAATATTATTAAGGTTTCTTGTTATATCGTTTGCTAGGTTAAAAACCTGGCCTATGCTAGCTACTTTAAATTTGGTCGTTAAGAGGTGGAGGTGAATATAACGCTGTTTCCCAATCTTCGTAAGGCGGATCAGCGCTGAAGTTAGGATCACAGTATGCTCTCAAATAATCAGTTGCACGTTTTTCTGCATACTTAGCGTTTAAAACGTTACCTTTCTTATCTAATTCCAACACATTGACATAGATTGCAAAGACTTGTTCTATGGCACTCGGATCACTTCCGTACAAATCTAAATAATCGATACCTTCTAGTGTATTCTGAGAGCCACTGGACATGAAATAAACGAAAGTTCTTAGTGCGCCGCTAAAGCTATCGCTTAGCTTCATTTTTTATATTTCCCAAAATCATATCTATTGCTTCAAAGTCTAGCCTACGGCTGTTATGTTAGTAACAGTCATTTTTGCAAAAAACGCTTTATCCGATGTATGATATCTAATACGTTAGAACGTATAGAATTTTTACACTCTATTTCTGGTTCATCGAATTCTGAAGCTCCTGATATAATTTCTTTATACTGGTATGAAATACTATCTGCCTGATTTTCCACACTTTCACCATCGTAGATCAATTGCTCATATATTCCCAATTTACCTTCTGGATATTGTGCTTCCCACAAATCACTTCTATTTAGAATATCTTGATAAGAGTTTTCAAATCCCACTTTATCAAACTTGTACCACTTGCCGTCTTGTATAATTTGATGCTCAGCTCTCATTAAGTTAAATTTTTTATAAAAATTATCTATGTTAATAGCATCTCCATCATCTATGGCTTGCCATAAATTTAATATGGCCTCTGTTCTATCCTCAACATTACAAGAGCTTTTCAAACGTTCAATATATCTTAATGTACTAATAGTTAGAGCTTGTTCAGTTGATGGGAATGTAAACCCTAAGCCATTGACAACCTTTATAAAACCGTTGAAGTTATCAACTTGTTTAGAGTTTAAACCTTCTATTGGTTCGTAATACCAAAAATAAAGCATAGCGTCATGGTAGTAACCCTGTTTTTGCCACTCCTCGATATAATAGCTGTAAAAACCATATTCTTGTTCATCGATTCTCCAGTGTTCAATCATAAGCTCTACTAGTTCGTCGAGGAACGCTATCTGAGTAACGCTAAGCGCAGAATTTAAGTCCATTTAAATAACTCCCAATCATCCAACCTCAACACTAGTCACATTCTAAAAGCCTCTTGGTAACTGGCCACCACGGCTTAAGGTATCGTCAATATCAAAAAATATCATTTTTGGCGTGGGGATAGAGACGGGGTTGATGTTTTCTAAGCTTTTGGTTTTGTTTGAGGTGGGCATGAGTGTCCTTTTGTATTAAAGCAGCCTTGCTTAAGGCAAGGATTATTTTAGCACTGTGATTACCAGTGAGTATAGAAGTGGCCTTAACCATTTGTAAGCGGTTATTCTGTAACGGATTTTCTCACGCTATAATTAAATACAAGCTAGGCCGTAGGCTGGGCTTTTAGCCCAGCATTCTATCTAGGCAGACAAAATAAAGGTAAAAAATATGCGAAACTACCTTAGAAACAACTGTAAAGGTGGCACTTATTTTTTCACCATGAATTTATTAGATCGAAAAAGCCAGCTTCTTACCACTCATGCTAATCAATTTCGACAAGCCTATCGAATAACCAAACAAAATCATAATTTTCAACTTCATGCGCTAATATTACTGCCTGATCATATTCATATACTGATTACTTTAGCAGAAGAAAGCGATAATTATGCTGTCATTATTTCAAGTTTAAAAACTCATTTTTCTCGTCAGATAGCCAAGTCAGATGATGAGACGATTAACCAGTCTAGAATTAAAAAGCGTGAACGCGGTATTTGGCAAAGGCGATTTTGGGAACATAGAATCAGGGATGAGTTAGATTACCAACGCCATATGGATTATATTCATTACAATGCAGTCAAACATGGTTATGTGGAGCGTCCTATTGATTGGCCGTATTCGACTTTTGAAAAATGTGTAGATGAGGGGTTTTATTCTTCTGATTGGGGTGGGGCAGGTATTGATGGGTTTGATTTAGATTATGATTGATTTTAGGGATTTGGGTTCAGTTTTTTGGCATAGTTTTGCTGGGCTAAAAGCCCAGCCTACGCTAATTATATCTCGATAGTTAAAATAATTACTTGTTATAGTTTAACAGAACTTTTTCAACTGACTCTTTTAACAAGTAACTATTTTTGATGAGGTAAGCATTAATATCAATCCATTCACTTTGCTTCTCATACTGCCAACTATCATTACTGATGACGGCAACTTTTCTTATATAGGGTGACTCCTTCCAGTACATCTTCTCAGAGAAGTGTTTTTGAATCTCGTTTGAATTTTGCTTTAAGTATTCGAAAATTCTAATATTTTGCTCTAAACCAATAGCATTTCTTTCATCTTTTGAAAGCTTAGATTTTCTAGGAACTTCAGGACTTGAGTAAATAACCAGAGTAACATTTACACTAGTTTGATTTAAGTTCACATACACGCTGACGCCATTGAACTCAGTTTGCTTTACTATACCCTTCTTACTAGTTGTACTATTATTTGCATAGATATTATCATAACCTGAGATTCTGGCTTGAATAAACTGATTCCAAAATTGCTTTTTAAGTTCATCCTTTGCTTTATTCATAATGTTCTCTTTTATGTTTATATCAAATGAATGGAGTACAGTTGAGCCATCGTAGGTTAGCATTTTAAACGCAAAAAATACGAAATCACCCTACCTCAACACTCGTCACATTTTGAAAGCCTCTTGGTAGCTGACCACCACGATTACCCCGAGTCCCTGTGTAATTCGCTAAGTCCATTGGTTTCAAGGTCACATGACGTTTGCCAGCAGTGATAACTAAGCTGTCTTGCTTGCTTAACGGAGTGATAGCTAGCACTTCTTCACCCGTTTTTAGAGTAATCATCTTGTTGCCTTTACCACGAGCCTGTTCCGGCAAATCATCCAAAGCAAAGATCAATAAATAGCCAGCGTTAGTCACCACAGCGATATGATCAGGTGTAGCTTCTATAGAACCATCATCGCCGCTATTAGCATCAGTACTAACATTGTAATTGGCGTCAATACGAGCGACTGGTAATAGGCGACTATCAGCCGCTAGAGTGATGATGTTTTTACCGGCTTTTTGATTGCTATCAAGATTGCCAATGGTATTGATGAAGCCGTAGCCTTGCGAGCTGGCAAGGATAATACGCTGCTCATTATTGCCAGTTAATAGCTGCTCAAAGTGTGCGCCAGCGGGTGGCTTCAGCACACTAGTCAATGGATCGCCTTGACCACGCGCGGAGGCTAAATTATGGGCGTCAATACTATAGCTACGTCCGGTACTATCAAGGACATAGATCTTCTCATTAGACTTGCCACGCACATAAGCTTGGTAACCATCTCCAGAGCGATAGCTCATAGTGGTAGCGTCAACATCATGACCTTTGGCAGCACGTATCCAACCAGCTTTTGATAGCACAGCAGTGATTGGCTCGCTCGGTACTAGATCAGACTCTTTTAGCGCTTGTGCCTCTTCACGCTCTGCTAGTGGTGACATGCGATTATCGCCATGAGCTTTCATATCTTCAGTGAGTTCATCAATAATCAAGCCAGTTAGGCTTTCAGGATTATCTAAATACTCTTGAATAATGGCCCGTTCTGCGACTAGCTCATCCTGCTCACGTCTAAGCTCGAATTCTTCTAGTTTTGCTAATTGACGCAGACGAATATCTAAGATGGCATTGGCCTGAATCTCACTCAGATCATAGCCTTGCATCAGCGCCAGCTTTGGATCTTCCTCTTCACGAATGATGCGAATCACTTCATCGATATTAAGATAAGCAATCAGTAAGCCGGCTAAAATGTGCAGACGCTTATCGATCTTATCGAGGCGGTACTGCAAGCGGCGTACGACCACTGAGCGCCGACAGACTAGCCATTCTTCTAGGATATCTTTCAAGTTTTTGACTTGTGGCTTACCATTTAAGCCAATCATATTCATGTTGACCCGGTAGTTACTCTCCAGCTCAGTAGTGGCAAACAGATGACTCATTACTCGTTGCACATCGACGCGGGTAGAACGTAGCTCCAAGACGATACGACAAGGGTTTTCGTGATCAGATTCATCATGAATATCGACTACCCAAGGCAGTTTTTTATCGGTCATCAGTTTAGCGATTTGCTCTTGGATCTTATTACCCGAGACTTGATAAGGTAGCGCATCGATGATGACGAGGTTCTTTTCCTTATCATCGATATGGTAAGTGGCGCGCATCTTATAACTGCCACGTCCAGTCTCATACAGCGCTTGCAGATCTTTTTTGCTAGTGATGATTTCGGCACTAGTAGGTAAGTCTGGGGCTGGTATTGATTGGGTGAGCTGCTTAACCGATAGCTCAGGGTTTTTGAGCAGACGGATAGCCGCACGGACTACTTCATTAAGATTATGCGGCGGAATATCGGTGGCCATACCAACGGCGATACCTGTCGTGCCATTTAATAAAATATTTGGCAAACGTGCAGGCAAAGTGGTTGGCTCTTGCATGGTGCCATCGAAGTTATCTTGCCAATCAACGGTTCCTTGCCCTAATTCTGCCAGTAAAGTATTGGCATAAGCCGACATTTTAGCTTCAGTGTAGCGCATAGCAGCAAAGGATTTAGGATCATCAGGACTACCCCAATTCCCTTGACCCGTAATCAGCGGATAGCGATAACTAAACGGCTGCGCCATGAGTACCATAGCTTCGTAACAAGCACTATCGCCGTGCGGATGATATTTACCCAGCACATCACCGACAGTACGTGCCGACTTTTTGGGTTTAGCTGTAGACTTAAGACCTAGCTCGCTCATGGCATAGATGATGCGGCGCTGGACAGGTTTTAGACCATCAGCAATATTGGGCAGTGCGCGATCCATGATGACGTACATGGCATAGTTGAGATAGGCTTGCTCAGTAAACTCGGCTACTGAGCGCGTGTCTAGCGCATCGTCCGCTAGAAGGGCAGTATCGTTATCGATAATATCAGACATAGAATAAATTTCGCTTTTATAGTGATCAAAAATTTGCTGCAAATAGGGTGCTACGTATAAAGGGTCTACTGTTAACTAGATAAGTATTTATTATTATAAGTAGAATAAATATAAATATCCTGCATTCAAAGGCGCTTGGCCTAATTAGCATAGTGCGTTCAGCATCTAGGCCAAAAATAAAATAAGCTAGCGCTATCGTAAAGGATATTGCCGCAATTAAAAAGCCATCTATGACAATAAACGACAGGTCATGACGTGCCAATGCTGATTTTGTTTATAGCTTTTATCCTCTAAGATTAGTATAGTGATTTTAATGGTTTTTTATTATTTACTTAGTTGATTAGCAGCTAGTAACTGGGGCTGCAAAGGCATTATCGCTGAAGCAGTACTTAGTAGTCCCCAATGACTTTAGAGCTATGACTTTAGAGCAATGATAACTATCTCCTCACTAAACAGGACGCCACTCATGTCATCAATTCAGTTAGCTCATACTCGTATAACTATTATGACTCGCAAAGCGTTAGTGTTAACGACACTAGCTGGCTTAGGACTGAGCGCCTGTAGCACGCAACAGATGGTTCAATCTAGCGCCGAAAGTGTCAGTACCATTGCTAGTACAAGTGCTAGTACCACTAATACTCAAGCTGTTGCTCCAGCGCCAGTTGTAGTGGTCTCAGCAACAGCAGCACCGCAACAAATGGCTAGCGCTGATTACGCGGCTAACCCTAGTATGCTTATCCGTGCTGTGCCACAGAGCAAGATAGTCCGACCATCGCCCTTTATAGTAGCAGAGTCTCAGTCAGGCGATAATTATCAGGATATAAAACCTAATTTAGTACATAAGACTAGTGAGATGGCGGTAGCTACTTTATCTATAGATACTGATACTGGCAGCTATGCTAACGTGCGCCGCTATCTTAATGAAGGTCGGCTGCCGCCAGTTGACGCCGTACGTGCTGAGGAGCTGATCAACTATTTCAATTACCAATTCGCTGATGGTAAGCGTTTAGGAGCAGCACCCTTTTTGGTAGCCACCGAAGTGGTTGATTCGCCGTGGGATAGAGCCGATCAAGGTAATAAGATTGTCAAAGTCGCTATCAAAGCGGTCGATACTAGCTTGGCAACGGCCAGTAATACTAACTTGCCGCCAGCGAATTTAGTGTTTTTAGTTGATGTCTCTGGCTCTATGTCCTCCAACGATAAGCTGCCGCTAGCACAAGCCTCTCTTAAACTGCTAACTCAGCAGTTACGGGCGCAAGACAGCGTTAGCATTGTCACTTATTCTGGTAGTACTAGCGTCGCCTTACCTGCCACTAGTGGTGATAAAAAATCAAAAATAATAGCGGCTATCGATAGCTTGACGGCAGCAGGCTCGACTAATGGTGAAGACGCCCTTATGCTCGCTTATAACCAAGCTGAACAAGCGATGCAAAAAAAGGGTATTAATCGTATTGTCATGCTCACTGACGGTGATTTTAATGTTGGCATTAGTGACGTCAATGAAATGCTAGATTTAGTTAAAGCCAATCGTGATCGTGGCATTTCTTTATCAACTTTAGGGTTTGGTCGCGGTAATTTGAATGATTATATGATGGAGCAGATGGCCAATAATGGTAATGGCAACTATAGCTATATTGATAGTCTGACAGAAGCTAAAAAGGTCTTTACTGATGAGCTAGGAGCGACTTTCAATACCGTAGCCAAAGATGTGAAGATTCAGCTTGAGTTCAATCCGGCTGTGGTTAGTGAGTGGCGCTTAATCGGCTACGAAAACCGAGTGCTTAACGAGCAAGATTTTAATAATGATAAAGTTGATGCTGGCGAGTTAGGCGCGGGTAAAGCAGTGGTTGCTCTATTTGAAGTCACGCCGACCGGCCAAGTTGGTCTCTATAGTGAGCGTCGCTATGCCAGTGATAAACGGGATAAAACAGTAGCTACTACGCAAAAAGCCAATGAGCTGGGCTTGCTAAAAATACGTTACAAGTCTCCTGAAGGGGGCAGCTCTAAACTCATTAGCCAAGCTATTATCAATAATAATCGTGACTTGAGTAATGCTAATATCGATACCCAATTTGCCATTGCAGTCGCCGGATTCGCGCAGCGCTTAGCTCAAAGCGATTATATCAACGAGTGGAGCTTTAGGGATAGCGGTAAGTTGGCTAGTAAAAGCATCACTAGCCAGCCGAGCAGTGATACAGACGGTATACGGCGTAATTTTGTTAGCTTAAATGAACTGGCCGACGCTCTTAAGAACCATAATTAAAGACAAGCTAACCATAAAAATATGCTCCAACTTATACCTAGTTGCTTATAAGTTGGGGCTATTGATTGTTAAAAGTGCTTAAGGCTATTAACAAATGCCCCCTTACTTGGGCAGACGAGCTTAGTCAATAAGGTGAGGGCTTTATAACAATATACTGATCTAACCAATGATATTGAAGGTCAAGTGTCTTTAAGGACTGAAGTAGCAATCTTTTGTATTGAGTAGTCTGTGCAAAGTGTGTATGTTAAAGAATAAAGGGCTATTTAGCATATTACCATTAGGAGAAACCAGATTATGGACAATCAAATGCCAAGCAATCCAACCCGTCATAATAAAAAAGTTTGGCTCAAAACGTATGAAGATCTTGGGCTCACTTATGATATCGTAATGCCAGCCGATAATACCTCGCTGATTGATATTTTTGAGAATAGCTTTGCCAAATATGGTAATAAAACCGCCTTTATATGTATGGGTGCATCCATTACCTTTAAAGAAGTGGATGAACGCAGCAAACAAGTAGCCGTTTATTTGCAGTCTCTAGGGTTAGTCAAAGGCGATAAAGTAGCCGTAATGATGCCTAATGTTTTGCAACTTCCAGTTGCGGTCATCGGTGTATTACGTGCAGGCCTGACCTTAGTGAATGTCAACCCTTTGTATACTACTAAAGAGCTTGAGCATCAACTAACAGACTCCAATGCCAAAGCATTGATCATGGTAGAAAACTTCGCTAAAACTTATCAAGATATAGGTCGCAAAGTAGTCGAGCATGTGGTCATTACTGGTATGGGCGACATGATGGGTACGCTTAAAGGCTTTATGGTCAATGCTGTCGTTCGTCATGTCAAAAAAATGGTCCCAGAATACAATATTGCTAACAGTGTCAGCTTTAAAGCGATGCTAAAAAAATCTTCTGCCAGTAAATACAAGCGTCCAACCGATATCAGTCTGGCAGACATTGCGGTACTACAATATACCGGTGGTACTACTGGTGTGGCCAAAGGGGCTATGCTGACCCATAAGAATCTAGTGGCTAACTTAGTACAAAGTAATACTTTTTTAGGCACCGCTTTTGACGAGTTCGATAAAAGAGGTGAGCAGCCTGTTATCCTGACCGCTTTGCCGCTTTATCACATCTTCTCCTTCACTGTCTGCGGTATGTTTGGTATTTATCGCGGTTGTGCTGGTCTACTAGTGCCTAATCCACGCGATCTTGATAGTTTGATAAAAGCCTACAAAGCCAATCCACCCTCGTTCTTCCCAGCAGTCAATACTCTATTCAATGCTTTAGCTAATAATGAAGAGTTCAAAAGTATGGATCACAGTAAGCTAGTGGTCTCTATGGGCGGTGGTATGGCGGTAGTCAGTGATACGGCAGAGAAATGGCGTCAAATCACTGGCAATATTATCCTACAAGGTTATGGTCTCTCTGAAACCTCACCAGTAGCGACCGCCAACCCTATTACTAGTGTAAGCTTTAGCGGTACTATAGGCTTACCTATGCCCTCAACTGATATCGCTATCATAGATGATGCTGGTAATGAAGTAGAGTTAGGCGAGCGCGGCGAAATAGGGGTTCGCGGTCCACAAGTGATGAAAGGCTATTGGCAGCGTGAAGAGGCGACTCGTGAATCTATGACTGACGATGGATTCTTCTTAACAGGTGATATCGGCATTATGGCTGATGATGGCTATGTGACTATTGTCGATCGTAAAAAGAATATGATCTTAGTATCAGGTTTTAACGTCTATCCGAATGAAGTCGAAGAAGTGATGGCGGGTCATCCTCAGATCATAGAGTGTGGCGTTATCGGCGTTCCCGATGAGAAGAGTGGCGAGATACCGAAGATTTTTGTGGTGCGTAAAGACGCCAGCTTAACTGAGGAGCAAGTCCTCGATTATGCTAAAGAGCATTTAACTGGCTATAAGCGTCCTCGTTATGTTGAATTTATCGATGAGCTGCCTAAATCAAACGTTGGTAAAATTTTGCATAAAGATCTGCGTACGATGGAAGAGAAAAAAAATGCCTAGTACGGGGTGGTTATAGTGAGTTGCTAATAGCTATATAAGTATAAGCTGCTTCAGTGCTATAACTCACTCACTACTGCGTTAGCATTAAATAAATGGATGATAAGGCAGCTTAATAACTGCTTTATCATTTTTTTATGTCAAAGTTTTGAGCAAGAGTAAACTATAAAAGATAGGATGATAAGGCTATAGATCGATAGTGTTGATGCTAGAGAATTTACCACAAAACTGCTATAGTGCCAGCAAATACAGGCTCAAAATCAGTAGCCTGGGCATAGTTTTTTGCTATAAATTGATATCAATATAAGTTTTTATAGAACTCAAAACCCTAGATTATAAGCCAGTCAACTACAATAAAGCACAGGATAATCAACCGATGGCACACGCTACCCAATTCCCTACGATGCCGAATATTCCGAGCGATAGACCTTGGCTCGCTGCTTATGAACGTTATAATATCGATGCGACTATCGACATGCCTGATGACGAAACCTCACTACTAGAAGTCTTTGAGCGCAACTTCCGTCGCTATGGTAAAAAGCCCGCTTATATCTGTATGGGCGCTGCTATTACCTTTAAAGAGTTGGACTTATATAGCCGCCAAATAGCCAGTTATCTGCAATCTCTAGGCTTAGACAAAGGGGACAAAGTCGCAGTGATGATGCCGAATATCTTACAGTATCCGGTGGTGGCTTTGGGTATTATTCGTGCCGGTATGGTACTAGTGAATGTCAATCCGATGTATACCAGCCGTGAGCTTTCACATCAGCTGCATGACAGTGGCTCTAAAGCTTTGTTCATCGTTGAGAACTTTGCAAAAACTTATGAAGACGCCGAAGACAAAGGCGCAGTTAAGCATGTAGTGGTCTGTAAGCTGGGCGATATGCTGGGTCTGCTAAAAGGCACGGTAATCAATCTAGCAGCTCGCTATGTCAAAAAAATGATCCCTGCTTATAGCTTGCCCCATAGCACTAGCTTTAAGGAGGCTTTGAGTAAAGAGTCAGCTAGCGCATATCAGCGCCCTGACTTGAACCTCAGTGATGTGGCATTGTTACAATATACGGGTGGTACTACGGGCGTTGCTAAAGGGGCTATGTTATCGCATGGCAACTTAGTGGCCAATATGCTACAGATTAACGCTTTGATGAATAGCGCCTTTGAAGATGATGCTACTGCTGATAACGTTATCTTGACTGCACTGCCACTTTATCATGTGTTCTCCTTTATGGTCTGTGGTATGTATGGCATGTACAAAGGCTATGCGGGACTATTAATTCCTAACCCTCGTGATCTAGATGGCCTCATCAAAGAGATGGGCAAATATAAGCCATCGTTTATCCCAGCGGTAAATACTTTGTTCAATGGCTTAGTCCATAAAGAAGCCTTTGCAAACTTAGATTTCTCTAATCTAAAAGCAGCTATCGGTGGCGGGATGTCGGTATTGCCAAGTGTAGCTAAAGACTGGCACAAAATCACCGGCTTACCTATCGTTGAAGGATATGGTTTATCTGAAACTTCGCCAGTAGTAGCCTTTAACCCGATGACCATCGCTGAGTTCACTGGCAAAATCGGCATACCTGCTTCTAGTACTGATGTCATATTAATCGATGACGAAGAAAATGAAGTGGCTATCGGTGAGCGTGGAGAGGTTAGTGTAAAAGGCCCACAAGTGATGATTGGCTATCAAAACCGTCCGGATGAGACCGCAGAAACTTTTACTGCTAATGGCTACCTAAAAACTGGTGATATCGGCATCATGGACGAAAAAGGTTTTATTAAAATCGTCGATCGCAAAAAAGATATGATTATTGTTTCAGGCTTCAATGTCTATCCCAATGAGATTGAAGAAGTGATGTCTGAGCATCCAGGAGTCTTAGAGTGTGGAGCTATCGGCATACCCAACGATCAGCGTGGTGAAGATCCGAAGCTATTTGTGGTCAAAAAAGGCGAAGTTACTGAGCAAGAGCTAATAGATTTCGGCAAAAAACAATTGACTGGCTATAAGCGTCCTCGTCACATACAGTTCGTTACTGAACTACCAAAATCTAATGTAGGCAAAATACTACGTAAAGAATTACGTAAGATGGAAGGCTTAGAATAATCAAATATTGATCGTTTGTCGTTTGTCATCAGCCATCAGCCATTAACTCAGCTGCTGTGATTTTTTAGCCAATAATTAGGGCTGCAACCAACCAGTTGTCAGACCAGCAATGCAATTGTAAAAAGCTATAGCGCTATTAGAATAAGTTTTGGTAGTCGCTATAGCCTTAACCCTAGTAACAGGCCTAGATATTCACCGCAGTGTTTTATTTTACCTTGGCTAGGGTTTAAATCGGTTGCAGTTCCCGTTGATTATAGTTAGGATTTAGGCTTAATAAAGTATCACTGCTATCTGCTTTTCTTGCTATTGAATCGAGGTCACGTTAGGATATCTCAGTTATTTTGTCCTCAATCATTACAAGATATTGTCGTTAATAGCTCTATATCTAGCAGTAAAGGCTGCATTTGTCTGATAACAAGCGCTGTTTATGTCATTGAAAATATATGATCACTCATTGTTTAGCCCTCTAAAACTATTTATTATTTCTATACTAGGATACCTTATGCGTATTGATAACCGTGAGCTAGACCAACTTCGTTCGATCAGCTTTGAGCGTCATTATACCAAGCATGCTGAAGGATCAGTGTTGGTCAGCTTTGGCGATACTAAAGTATTGTGTACTGCCAGTGTTGAGTCCGGTGTCCCGCGCTGGCTAAAAGGCAAAGGTAAAGGCTGGATCACTGCCGAATATGGCATGTTACCGCGCGCCACTAATACTCGCAATCAACGCGAAGCTGCCCGTGGTAAGCAGTCAGGACGTACCCAAGAGATTCAACGCTTGATCGGTCGTAGCCTAAGAGCGATGATAGATCTCAGCAAGTTAGGCGAAAATACCATCTACCTTGACTGTGATGTACTCCAAGCAGATGGCGGTACTCGTACTGCTAGTGTCACTGGTGCAGCCATTGCCCTAATTGATGCCCTAGAAACTATCCAAAAAACTAAAAAACTAAAAGCCGATCCGTTAATTGGCTTAGTGGCTGCGGTCTCCGTCGGTATGAAAGATGGCGTGGCATATTTGGATTTAAATTACCAAGAAGATGCCAGTTGTGATACTGATCTAAACGTAGTGATGACCCAAAAAGGCGAGTTCATTGAGCTACAAGGGACTGCTGAAGAGAAGCCATTCACCCGCGCGCAAGCAGATGATATGTTAGCATTAGCTGAAAAAGGCATTGCTGAGCTTATCATTATGCAAAAAACAGCTTTAGGCTGGTAAGTAGTAGTAAGTACTGGTGATTTTGTTTTATTCAGCAGTTGAGACGTTTTATCCGCTAATTAATAGGTAGTACTGCATGCTTAAACTGACTGATGATGGTGCCAAAATCACTTTGCAAGGGCAGCCGCCAGCAGGGGATAACGGGCTATTTTGGTTTGGTTCAGCACTGTTGGTAGGGGCAGTAGCCGTAGTATTGGCTATGAGCCTGCTACCGGAGCGCTTATCGATCGGCGCTCTAGCATTACTTATTATTGGCAGCTTTTTCTTTAATCGCCAGCGCCAACAGCGCAAAAAAGCTATGAGTGGCGTTATTAGTAACGGTATTCTATGGGTGCGCAATAGCGAATTAGTCCATGATAATCAAGGCAAGCGTGAGCAGATTCATCTAGCTGATGATGATCAAATCACTGTGCATGGCGAGCAACTGCAAATTATTGCTGCTGATAATAGCTGCAAATACCACATCATTGGCTTCGATACTATGCAAGAGGCGCAGGCCACCAAAGCTATCCTACAAGGGCAAGTGATTAATAAACGCTCTGTCAATATTAAGCTCAATGCTGACTAAACCTTTGGTCTGATTTTATATACCTGCTATCCCTGTCAAATAACTAATAGTACTTGCGACTTGCCCCTATAATAGTTTATAACTACAGCTTCTACCTTTATCGCTGCCGAATTTAATGTCCTAGCGATTTTGTTTTTTTGCTGTTTTGCCAGGAGCTGATCATGTCGTTAACATGGATGATTGCATCGAAAACTGTTTCATCTAAGACCATAAATCTGATACCAGTAGCGATTTTGGCTTTGTCTGTTTTGAGTGTCCCAAGCTTTGGACACGCTGATGATATGAGCCAGATGATTGCTCAAAAAACCACACAAACTATGCTGCCAGTACCCGCCGCTAGGGTTAGTACTAGTTCAAGCATTCGACGTGCAGCGCCCCCTTCAGCAGCAACGCCTACTTATAGTAATATTACTAATTACAAAGCTAACAACTCTAGCCTCAACAGCTCTAGCTCTAATAGCTATGCCTCTAACAACTCTACCCTTAACCCTTCTAACGCTATTAGCTATACCTCTAACAACTCTAACCTTAACCCTTCTAACGCTATTAGCTATACCTCTAATAACTCTAACCTTAATAGCGCTAATCCCAACAGCTCCAATCCTAACAGCTATGAGCCTAGTAGTTCTAAACCTAGTGCATCTCGCGTTATCACCGCCTCTGCTGCTAGCAGTTATCGTTATCCTCAAGTATCAGTAGCGTCGCCAGTAGTATCCTCTGGCTGGTCAAACACTAGTAGCTCCAAGATTACTGCGTCTGCTGCTATCACGGCCTCCGCCCCTAGTAGTTATCGCTATCCTCAAGTATCGGCAGCGCCAGCAGTACTACCAGCGTTCTTATCGGGCAACTATGACAATGTAGATAGTGAGTATTTGCCACTACTCAGCACTGCTGAATTACAGAGTAGCAAGGCGGCTCGTGGGGTGATCAGCATTGCACGTACTATGGCGCTCAATGAACGTACTATCATTCAAGGTGGCTGCTGGGACTATCTAAATGCCGTGTTTAACCGTGCTGGAGTCAGCCGTAATACGCTACACAAAGGCACTTATAGAGAAGGGCCTTATGCTAATAGTAGTGAGATTGAAATTGGTGATTGGCTGTATTATATTAACCACGGCTATAAAGGTATCGAACACAGTGGTCTGTTCGTCGGTTGGGTTGATGAGTCAGCCAAGCAAGCGTTAATGCTCAGTTATGCGGGCGAGAATCGCCGCGAGCCTGCACGTTATCGAGTTTATGACTTGAGTAATGTCTACCAAATCATGCGCCCCATTATTTAAGCTATAGTCGATCTACTATAAAATACTAGGTTAACCAATGAAGTGCTACTGGGATGAATTTTGTGCAGTCTCTGGGCACGCAGCACACCAGAAAAATTCATACCATTAGCACGCGGTAATGGCTGTACTCTTTTGATTTAGGATTAACTCTAGTTTGAGTATCCGCTTTATAAAGCAGTCGGTTTCATTGTAGGGTTAAACAAAAAAGCGTCCATAGCTAATAAACTAGGGACGCTTTTTTAGGACTTATACTAAGCTTTCACCTTACTAATAGGGGACAGCTTAGCTGCGGTAAAATCAGCTTTAAAAAGGTTTTACTATTACTAAAATCACAATAATCACTAAAGCAAAGACTGGCACTTCATTAAACCAACGCCAGAATACATGAGACTTATACTGTGGGTTGTCTACTAGCTTTTTACGATAGAAGCCACAAGCGCCATGATAGCCTGAAAGCAGGATGACTAGTACTATCTTAACGTGCAGCCAGCCTTGAGTTTTGTATACTTCCCAGCCCGATATCACCATCCACAAACCAAAAATCCAAGTAGCGATCATCGCTGGCGTCATGATACCGCGATACAGCTTACGCTCCATAATAACAAAGCGCTCTTGGCTAATAGTGTCTTCACTCATTGCATGATAGACAAACAGTCTTGGTAAGTAAAAAATAGCTGCAAACCAACAAACCACAGAGATAACATGCGCCGCTTTAACCCAATTAAAATAATCTGCCATACTCATTTTCCTAATGTCGATATGCTGATAGCTATATTTGAATGCGGGCAAGCTTAGCGCAGATTGCTTTAGTTTGACAGTGCTACTTGTGACTTATGACCACTCATAGCGTCGAGCACAGGCAATAGTTTTGCAGCTTTTGGCGCTGCAAATTGCTTAGTTAAGCCCAGTTCGCGCAGTAAGCGATCATCATTGGCTTGACTGGCATTACCAGTGGTTAACAGCTTATCACCATAAAAGAATGAATTAGCCCCTGCCATAAAGGCTAAGGCTTGCTCGGCATCAGATAGACTCTCACGTCCGGCTGATAGGCGCACATAGCTAGTAGGGCAACAAATACGAGTTACCGCAATAGTGCGAATCCACTCAAGCACAGATAGCTCACCTTCTGCTAGTACTTTATCGCCTATCGGTGTGCCAGCAATAGGAACTAGTAAGTTGACAGGGATAGATTCAGGAGCCTTAGGCATTTTGAGTAATTCGTATAACCAATCTACACGATCATCACGGCTTTCACCCATACCGACGATATTGCCACTACAGACATTAATACCTGAATCACGCACATTGTTCAGAGTATCTAAGCGATCATCATAGCTGCGCGTACTTACCACTTGCTCATAGTAGCTTCTAGAAGTATCGAGATTATGATTATAATAGTCTAATCCAGCATCGGCTAATTGGCCTGCTTGTTCAGGGTTGAGCATACCCAAGGTCATGCAGGTTTCAAGCCCTAAACCTTTGACTTCTTTGATTAGCTCCACTACATAAGGCATATCTTTGGCACTTGGATGTTTCCAAGCGGCACCCATACAAAACCGTGATGAGCCAGTCGCTTTAGCACGTTTGGCCGCAGCAATAACTTTATCAATCTCTAAGCGTTTTTCTGCTTGTAGCTTAGTTTTGTCACGATGATGACCAGACTGCGAGCAGTAACCACAGTCCTCAGGACAGTTGCCAGTTTTGATCGATAATAAAGTGCTAATTTGCACCTCGTTAGCGATGAAGTGTTGGCGATGAATGGCTTGGGCTTGCGATAATAAATCTAGCAATGGCAATTCAAAAAGCTGAGCGACTTGCTCACGGCTATAGTTATTAACAGGCTCAATAGCTTCTGTAGCTAATGCTTCAGGATTGAAATATTTGCCTTTGGGGAGAGTAGAAGTAGGAGTAGGTTCGGTAATACTAAGCAATCCTGCCATGATAAATCCTTGGGTAATAAGTAGCACAACATTTGAAAAAGCTTCGATAATAAAATTTCATTAGGGTGTATTGAGTTATTCAAAAACTAAAGCGTGGTTTATAAGAAGAGTAGCACTAATAGTAACAGCGACTATTAATTAGTAAATAAAAAATTTAGATTATAAAAAAATTACCACATAAAAAAAGGTTGCAGCAACCGTAGTATACCGCAACCTTTATAATAACAGCAGAGTAGTGCTAAGTGACAGCAATAATGCTTCGTGTCATACAGCAGCTACCTACTAGGGCAATTATTTACCTAGTTTATGCTTGGCAAAGCCGATCCAATGCTCAGCGAACTGCTGGGCTTTATAAACATAAGGCTTAGCATTTTGGATATGAGGTTTTAGCTCTTCTGGGATCTCTGGTACGATATGTTTTGCCAGTTTATTGAACCACATTAGCAAACTATAATCGCCCTCAATGCTTAAGTTACCTTCTTGAACAGCAGTCATAAAGGCCGGCAAGCTACCTTTAGTCAATAGCTTAACACCAGTCATTGAATCTTTAAAATTGATAGTTAAGTCAGCTTTTTCAGCATGACCACTACGCTGACTAAACTCACCATTATCGAAGCTAAAGTAACGAGCAATATCAGACTCTTCGCTTGCAAACTCAATAGTTACCTTACGCTCAGTCAATAGTGCTTTGAAGTCTTCGTTATTGCTATCAGCAAGCATAGACAAGCGATAACCAACTACCGCTAATAGTACATCTAAAGGATCAGATTTTACATCCAAAACAGGAACAGTAAACATGGTCAAACTCCTAAAAGTGGCTAAAAATAAAACGTACTTTATAGCAATTATCACTATAATCATATAGTTAAATTATAACTCATTCTTCAGCCGCTACTCATTAGTATTTGCGTAGACAGCTTTAAGTATGTGTAACAAAGTAATAATAATCGATAAAAAAAGCGCCAATAGTAGGCGCATGCTTTTACCATAGTTTGATAACCATAGTTATCAGCCAACGCCGCCTCTAAACCAGCGGTGTTTTTAAATATTAGTCGTGTCTTTAATCAATAGTAGGCCAAATTAACTACTGAAGATACTATTCAAAACGTGGCGTATAGTCATCATCATAAATGGGACTGTGCTCAATATAACGGGCTGTTTCAATCTCACGCTGCTGTTGCAAAGCTGCACTAACATCATCATAGCGTAGGGCTCGATACAGCACCCAAGCGAATAAAGGTAGCCAGCTAATGCCCATAGCAGCGACATAACCATGCCACTCTGTTAGGAATGTCCAGCTCATGAGTAGGCTGTGAATGACCTCAACGGCTAACCAATACACCACCCCGCCCAATACGTACCAAAGTAGCCAGCGCTGCGAAGAGAGCGCAATAGCCATGATTAGACTGATTAACAAGCCATAGCCCAATAGGGCGCCACTGCTCAAGGTGGCTATCGACATGCTGGATAAGTAGCTACTAGCTAATAATGTTAAAAGCATCATTCATCTCGCTCTGCAAAAGGTGAATTTCAATAACACCATTATGAGAGTTCTACTGGTAAACCGAAAGGCTAAAAGGCGACTTTGCGACAACCGTTGACGTCTATTTTTAGCAGCAATAGGCCACTTTTTTAGCGAGGTGTAAGTGCGTCTTCAAGCTTAGCACTGACAGCTACTAAGCTTAGCTTTAGTGAGTAGATTGCTTGAATTAGCTGCTACGATGACCCCACCAAGATAGCAACGATACTAATATAGCACCTATTAACATAAGGCCTAAAGTCGTTAACCAATGAGGGCCAGTAGGGTATAGCCAAGGGGCGACATTATGGGTAGCTTCTGTCGCTAAAGTCCCTAAAGAATCAGTTTTCCAAGGCCATACTTTTACTAAGGAGCCAGCGATAAAGCCAGTCAGAAGCGCTAAAGTCGCTTGATAATAGCGTGACAATAGCCACTTAAGCATTCGAGTAAATAACAATAGCCCCGTTAGCATGCCAGCCATTAAAGTGAAGATAATAGTTAGATTAAAGCTATGTACTGCCTCCAACACGGTGTCGTAAGCGCCTAATAATAATAAAATAAAAGAGCCGGAGATTCCGGGTAGTATCATGGCACAAATCGCTATGGCTCCAGCGAAAAACAAGTAAGGTAAGCTTGGAGTAGTAGTCAGCAAGGGCAGACTGCTAATAGCTACTGCTGCAATCGCACCGATAATGAATAGACCCATTCGTGCTACAGTCCAGCGAGTAATCTCGGTCAATAAAATAAGTACAGTGGCAACTACTAAGCCAAAGAAAAACGACCAGATCAATAGCGGCTGATGCTCTAATAGGCCTTTAATAATACCAGCCAAAGTGACAATACTAGTGCCAATACCTAGCAATAAGAACAACAGAAAAGTCGCATCAACTTGACGCCATACGGCTAATAAGCCTTTGACTCCGCCTTGCAGACGGAACACTGACCACAGATGAGGACCGATGCTACTAATAGCATTGATCAAGCGCTCATAGATACCAGCAATCAGGGCAATAGTACCGCCAGATACGCCAGGGACAACATCCGCAGCCCCCATAGTCATGCCTTTAATATATATCGCTAGTAGTTGCTTAGGGCCGTCTTTACTAGAGGGTGCTGGCTCATGAGACAAGCTTGACGACTTTGTTGATGTTACAGTGGATGGCTCTACTAACGAGTCATCTTGCTGTGGGGATTTCAATGCCGTCATGGACGACTCCTTGTACCATAATAAGGGTGAAAAATAAGCCGAGAGAACGATATAATCGCTGACTCAGCTTATAGAGTAGGGAATGATAACAGTAGGTAGTGGTCAGCTTAAGCAACGCTCTATAGTCGGGCAATTGCTTGAGCTTATAAATATTTACGACTGTTTGGCAATAAATGCTGGATAGCCAAGAGCGTAGAGGACGCCTTCAAGGCCAGTGACATTCACCGCAGCATCAGCACGCGCTTGTACGATAGATTTAGCACGGTAAGCTACCCCTAAGTCAGCACTAGCCATCATTGGTAAATCATTAGCGCCGTCTCCAACACAGACTACTTGCGACATAGCGATACCTAAGCGTTCGGCGGTATGGGCAACGATAGCGGCTTTTTTGGCACCATTGATAATAGGCAATTGAACATGACCGCTGACTACACCTGCACTGATATCTAGGTTATTAGCATGGACTTCATCTATGCCCAGTTGCTCAGCGATATAGCGGGCAAAATAAGTGAAGCCACCAGAGACTAGTACGGTGTGATACCCTAACGCTTTTAGAGCGCTGATAGTAGTATGAGCACCTGTCGATAGGCTGAGTCGTGCACAAATCTCATCAAGTACTGAAGTTGGAACCCCTTTTAATAACGCTACTCGTTGGGCAAAAGACTCATCAAAGTCGATCTCACCGCGCATGGCCGCTTCAGTGATGGTGGCTACTTCTTGGCCAACCCCAGCAGTCTTAGCCAACTCAACGATGACCTCTTGTTCAATCAAAGTTGAGTCCATATCGAAACAAGCCAGTTTATGGGTGCGCAACATATGGCCAATAGATAAAATATGACAATCTACTAAGTCTGCGTTATCGAGCCTAGGTTTTGCTGAAGTATTGGCAGAATGGCTATTGTTTTGCGCCAGTTGATGCTCTGCTAAGTCATGGCGTAGGCGTGAAGTCAGCTGCTCGTCAATCATATGCGCAGCGGCTACTTTTTTGCCAGCATGCATTAGGGTATCGGTGACTGGTACTAACAGATAACGAAAAACTTGCGCAGAGACAAACGCCGGCTTAGCAGTAGTGTTAGGAGCTGCAGAGCTATCTGATGGGTTATGGGGTTCTACCTTACTACTGTTAGCATTATTCTCATTACTGCTATGGATACGGACGCCTGCCGTTACATAAGCTGGGCTAGTCATTGTGTGCTCAATAGGAACCTCTACAAAGCTGGCTTCTTTATCTTCGGCTACAGTCACTAAATGCCAGTTCGGTTGCTCGTCAACCCAAGACTGTACATACTGATGAATGTCTAGAGTAGGTACTTCTACCGGCAGCACTACTATCAACGCAAACAAAGGCAAAGATTGCAGCGCATCAAAATCATGCAAATTAATATCATCAGGTAGTAATTCCGCGATAGAATTGACGGCCTGTTGCCAGGCTTTGCTGTCTTTTGGTAACGAGTATGATGTATTTTTTGCCATGGCTTAATTGTCCCTTGTATGCGCAGATAAGATTAGGAATAATAACAGCTTTACTAGGTAGCGCCTATAGATGAGCTGTGAAGTAATTTTGCCATAGTTTGGTAAGCTTGGCTTATCATAATGGCTGTTATAAGCGGTTATACATTAACCGTTACTAATTATGAGACACTATTGATTATAAAAGGTAAATCCCTCGACAAAAAAGCGTTATGATAATAAGGTACGCTTATTTGCTTGTTAAAATAGGGCTTTGAGCAATAGATCGTCATTTTGTCACTGCTGTGGTCGAGTGTTCAACACGCCCTAGTAGTACAAGCAGCATACTTTTCTGGAAAATAAGCGAAAGTCTTGTTTTTTAATTTTCTCCTTCAAATAAGTCTACTCTATCATGATGTATTTAGCGCCGCGGCAAGGGTTGTTTGCCATTATTATTCTGGTTAGTTTTTGTCTGCAAACTCTGTTATTGGTGATCAGTACCGATCAACAGTTGAGCAAAAGTCGGGCGCACAAAGGCGAACAAATGGTCACCCAGTTGATCGATGAGGCACGCCTGTCTTTAGAGAATAAAGACCGAGTCAGCCTCAGTGTGATCGCCAATCGTTATACTAGCGAGCAGGACGTTGCGCGTTTAGTGATCAAAGACAGCAATAATGAGATTTTGGTGCCAGTAGGTAATGCACCTATGCAAAAAGGCATCACTATTGATCAGAAAGCGACTAAGGGTGATGCGGTAATTGGCAGTGTGGCGCTAACCTTAAAAGATATCAGTAAAGGCGAGATTATCGCTATGCAGTGGCCATTTGTCATTGGCTCGCTATTGTTACACTTATTACTATTAGCCGCTTACGGCTATATCGCTCGTCCTACTAAGCAGCAAATCAACGCTTTAAGTCGCGAAATTGACAACTTGCATCGTGATACTTATGCAAAAACTAATTCGTTAGACAGCAGACGACAGTCGAATGCTGATACAGAAGATGCTGATAGTAAAACCTATGATAGGGAAGACGCTAATAATAAAGCACCCAACAGCAGTGCTAATCCTATATCTACTAAAGGAAAAAGTACGGGTAGCGCTGTTAATACTGCGGTCATTCATAACGAGCTCAATGCTTATCTCAAGTCGCAACAGGGTACTGGCAGTGTAGAGGAGCAGGCGTTAGCCTCTGCTGATAGTCGCTCATCAGCTACTGAAACCACTATCGACCTATTACAAAAACCAACTTTTAAGTCGCAAAAATCCGTTATAGCTACTAATAAATTGTCTGCTTCGCGCAGTTATGATAGCGTAAGCGTGCAAGTTAGATTCCATGATGAATACAAGATGCTAGAGCGCTTAGCGCCTGAAATGCGTGTGCCTTATCTGGCACTATGTACCCAGCTATTTAATGAGGCTTTGTCTGAGCTATTACAGTTGCCTTTGTTATTAGGGGTTAGCGTGATTAATGAGCCTCAGTTTGAAGGTAATGGTGCAGTAGCATTACTAAAAGCGAATAACAGTCATGCTAAAGTTGCGCTGGCAGGAGTGATGTTGGGTAAGCTGTATTTGATGCTTAATAAAATCATTCATGACAAGCACATCGAGCTGTCGAAATTTGCCTTGCCAGTGACGGTTGGGGTCAGTGATGAAGCGCAAAGCGAAGCCATGGCACAATTGCTCAAAAGTGTGGGAAAAAAAGAGCAGATGCTGATCTTGCTACCTAATGAGGGGCTGAAGCAAATTGCTCATCATGTCAAAGTCTATAGCCTCAAGCGCCCAACCACCGTTTATGAACGTGAATGTGCCGTATTTGAAGGTGGTAATGATGCTATGATTCAGCGCTTAGCAGATGTGCGTAATGCCGTATTAATGACTGGGAATGAGTGATAAAAATAGCTAGCAGCGCCGCACGGCGCTAATAGCAAACTAACGATAAATGCAAAAACTATTGACAACGTCTCATAGAGACTTTATAAGGCATAGGTATCTATGTTTTTTACCCTTTTACTACTGACAGGAGCTTGCCATGAGCGATGCTGATATCGACGATGATTTTGACGATGATTTTAGCGATGATGATGATGCAAAGATGGTTGAAGAAGCAGAGACTAGTGTGCGTACGCGTTTAAGCAGCCTAGAAAAACGACGCTTGATTGACAATTTATTAGAAGAAAAACGTCTGGCTAAAGAGCTAAAAGACGAGCTTGATGATTTAGATAACTTTGATGAAGATGGTGATGATTGGGAAGATTAGCATAAAGGATTTTCATCTTATTTAAATAAGCTATCAAAGTAGTTATATTGACTATCAAAATAGCTATAGATGTCACTATCCAATCCCTTATCACAATTAAGTTATGCTAAGCTAGTTACTGTATTAAGACGGTTATTTTACCTATTTTTGCTATCTCTCTTTTATGATAATATTTTCCCATTTGACAGATGATATGTTGTGAACCAAGCTGATTCTTGAGTTCGCAGCGTTACTGTACGGATGTAAGGACCACTGTAATATGAGTAATCCAATGAGCTTTGACGAATTATTAGACTACTTGGATAACCAAGAGAGCCAATATGTGCTGGATAGTGTGGCTATGCATGGTTTCTTAACTGCTACGATTATCGGTCCTGCATTACCGAACTGGCTAGACGCACTGTTTGAAGGTCAAGTGAGTAAGCTTCCAGAAAACGTGGTTGACGGTGTTAAGCGCTGGCGCAAGTCGATTATGGACGAGCTAAAAAATGAGACACCTATCGAGCTACCGTTTAGTGAAGATGTCGGTAATGAAGAAGTAGACTTCGATTTCTCTGAGGAATCTGATATCGTTGCTTGGTCGATTGGTTTTGTCGATGCCATGTATGGTGATGAAGCCAGCGATTGGATTCAAAACGAAGATACCGCTGAAGATGTGGCAGTATTGACTTTGCCTATGATTGTACTTAGTGGTATCGACGATGAAGACCCTGAGCTATTACAGATGCGTAGCGATGAAGACAAAATGGCGCAAATGGCCAATAGTATCGAAGGCAATTTAACTGAGTTGTTTTTATTGTTCCATACTAATGACTAGTTGCTGATAGTTAGCTACTGATAGTGAATAGACGCGCCTATTAAGCAAAAAGTTACCTATCAATAAGTTATTACTAGCTACTATATTAGTAACTTTGAGCGTGGTGGGCTGCACGACAGTGTTTTTATTATAAAAACCATAGCAACGATGCGCTTAGGCAGTACTAATAAAAGTTCAGAACACGCTTATCTAGATGCACTCTGTAAACATATAATCGATGAGGTTTATTAATTGAGTAATATTCAACTGTCCAATCTTGAGCACTTGCCTAATTACCAAATCACTGAGCGTTTAGATGTGGTTTATGGTAGTACTGTGCGCTCAAAGCACGTAGGTAAAGACTTATTTGCTGGACTAAAAAACATCGTTGGTGGTGAGTTGACGGCTTATACTGAGCTGTTAGACGAGTCTCGCCAACAAGCCATCGATCGTATGATAGTTAAGGCGGAAGCTTTAGGCGCTGATGCGGTAGTGGGTCTACGTTTCTCAACCTCAAGCATTGCTCAAGGAGCCGCTGAGCTGTTCGTCTATGGTACGGCAGTCAAAGTAGTAGCTCTTCAGCAGCAACAAGCTACGCATTATCAGCCACCCAGCGCTCCTCATGATCAAGCAAGCCAGTACCCAAGTGCGCCAGATCAAGCGCCAGCACCTGCCGAAGATTTACCGCGTTTTAATCCTTTTGGCTAGTTGATTAGTTAAACAGCTAATGCTTTTTATGATAAGAGACAAGCCATGAATAACTCTGTTACCCAAGTGCTGTTTAATTATGCGCCGCTTGTTATATTGTTTGTGGTCGGCTGGTTCTTTGGCTCACGTCATGAGCGTCAACATTTAGCACGACTTGCGATCTCTGAACAACAAGTAAGTCACGTGATCGTTTCTACGGAACGTTTTTATCAGCCAGCATTAGCTGATCATAGCCAAGGCGAGCTGGTATTAGGTAGTGTCGTTATTGCCCAAGATTATTTTAAGATGATCATTGCTAGAGTGATGAGTCTATTTGGCAAAAACCTAACCACTTATGAGACTTTGCTAGATAGAGCACGTCGTGAGGCAGTAGTGCGTATGCGTAGCCAAGCTCATGCTAAAGGTTATAACCACATTTATGGTTTACGCCTTGAAGTTAGCAATATTAACCAGCTTGGCAGTATGGTAGAAGCTATCGCTTATGGCACAGCAGTAGTAAGTATTAATCCTTAAGTGATAAGCATTAAGTGCTAAATAACAAAAGAACCAGCTAACACACTGCAATAACGATTTTATAATGACCAACGATGCCACAAAGCTAACCCTTAAGCTTGTGGCATTTTTTATGAGTTAGTACTCAGACACACAGTTAGATAGCTAGTTAGATAGATAGATACATAGCTAGACAAGTCTACTCATTCACTACTTTTCATACCTCACAACTGATAGCTGACAACTGCTAGCGTAGCCGTGAATTCATCCGTGCCGCTTTATGTCTTTTTTCATCCTTAGCTTGCTGTTTATTCTGTTCAAAATCAAATAAAAAGGTGCGGTTTTTAAGAATAGCTACGAATACTACGCCGCCAATAGTATTACCGACTAGTACAATCCCTAAGAAATATAAGTAGCTCAGCAAGCTCACTGTATGACCATATACTAAGGCCGAAAACACTTCGATGTTACCCACAATACTGTGATGCAAGCCCAAAAAGCCAATGCTACCAGTAATCAAAGACACTAGTAAAATACGGCTTAGAGTGTCGCGTGCCGAAGTCACTAGCCAAGCGGCAACCCCCATCATCCAACCGGCTAGGATTGAACTCCCAAAGATCACCCGCCACTCAAAATCTAATACGTGCTGTGCATAAGCATCTATATCAGCGCTGCTGAACAGCTCCATATTAATCCCTAAGCCGATCACTAAGGCTGCAAATAGACAGCCACCGACGACATTACCAGCGATAACAATACCCCAAAGCCGCAGCAGTTTTCGCAGTGGCTCTATGCCGTTGAGGACTGGTAGACTAAGTAACGAGGTTTGCTCAGTAAATAATAGGGATTGACCGATAACGACGATAATAAAGCCGAGTGGATAGAGTAGCGAGGCCAATACCATAGCGTAATGACTCGGTAGAACTTCGCTCAAGAGTGCAAAGGCTGACAAAATGACAAACAAGCTAAAGCCTATCTCCAGACCTGCGGTAAAAGCACTAGTAAACAGCGACCCTAAAGAGCGATTAAAGGTTTCGTTAGCATCAATGACTTGCTCAACTAAGATGCTGGCATAGCTTTTAGGCGCGCTGACATTGTCATCGTTAGCGACTTTTTTAATCGCTTCTTTATCTTCCTCACTAATGCCTTCAGAAAAATCTTCGTCTTTTAGATTTTCAGTGACAGCCTCAGTGACGATCTCAGTAACCGGCTCAGTAACGGACATAGCACTATTTTCGTTGATTTGACTGTTGTCACGGTCGCCACTAGCATGAGCACTAATGACTTGAGAGTCGCAAGCGAGTTTAGCTGATTTTGACTCAATAGCGGTTGACTCATCGCTGTTTGCGTTGAGGGCGCTTGACTTACTAGGGGTTGACTCAGGAGTTTTGGTCACAGGCAGCTCGCTGTTTATAAGAGGATAGCTTTAAGCTTAGCAACGTCTATTTTAGAGCATAAGCGCTGTCTATTATGTTGAGTGTTAAACCGATTGCTGTTGTTAATTGTTTATCGGGTGACTTAACTGATTTTACCTCTCTACTATGCTTATCTATCTACTGTTGTTAACCTTTTACCATAGCGCTAAATATACAGGGCATTGATGATCGACATATAGGCTATCTGTAAACAGGCTATAATGACTTTAAAGACCTATTAGTTATAGTTAGAAAATAGCTATTACTCTACAGTTAGCAGCGGTGGTTAGATCGTAATAAGCAAAAAATAGACGCTATTTTTAAGCGGCTATACGCTTAAATTAGCTAAGCGCTAACAAAATTCTGTCATCTGCGTTAAAATCACTTTATCAATTATTTTAAATTTTTTATATCCATTTTTTACCACCTCCATTATTAACCATAAGAATTTTTTATTATGAGCAATCCCACTAACAAAACCAACTTAACCCAATCTATTCAAGCGGCCTTAAACCAACTTGAAAACGCCTATAGTCCAAGCGATGTTGAAGCTGGCATGTATCAAGGTTGGGAAGAAAGCGGTTATTTTGCCCCGACATTTGATAAAGAACAGTCCTTCTCTATTGCCTTGCCACCGCCGAACGTCACAGGCTCGCTACATATGGGTCATGGCTTTAATAATGCCATTATGGATGCGCTAACTCGTTATCATCGGATGGATGGTGACAATACGCTATGGCAACCAGGTACTGACCATGCTGGTATCGCCACCCAAATGGTGGTTGAGCGTCGTCTCAATGCTGAAGGTATCAAGCGCCATGACTTAGGCCGTGAGGCTTTTATTGATAAAGTCTGGGAGTGGAAAGAAGAGTCGGGTGATAATATCACTACTCAAATTCGTCGTTTGGGCAGCTCTGTTGATTGGAGCCGTGAACGCTTCACTATGGATGATGGCTTATCTAATGCAGTAAAAGAGGTGTTTGTACGTCTGTTTGATGATGGCCTAATTTATCGCGGTAAGCGTCTAGTCAATTGGGACCCTAAGTTTCAGACTGCTTTGTCGGATTTAGAAGTAGAGAACCATGATGAAAAAGGCTCGTTATGGCATTTCCGCTATTGTTTCACTGATAAAGATATAACCACTCAAGATGGCAAAAACTATCTAGTAGTAGCGACCACTCGCCCTGAAACCTTGTTAGGTGATACCGCAGTAGCAGTTAATCCTAGCGATGAGCGCTATGCGCATTTAGTGGGCAAAACCATTACTTTGCCCGTTACCGGAAGAGTAATCCCTATCGTAGCTGACGATTATGTCGATATTGAATTCGGCACGGGCTGTGTAAAAATCACTCCTGCTCATGACTTTAATGACTATGAATTGGGTCGCCGTCATGAGTTGCCATTGATTAATATTCTTGATGGACACGCTAATATCTTAGCGGATATGGAAGTGTATCCGGATCTGCAAACTCGTGACCCTGAGCTTGAAGCCACGCCAACTGACCATAATGGTAGCCCTTACGCTGGCGTGGAACGCTTTGCTGCCCGTAAGCAAGTAGTCGAACAAGCCAAGGCAGAGGATTGGCTAGAAGATATCGAGGACTACGCACTTAAAGCGCCACGTGGTGATCGTAGTGGCGTTATCGTTGAGCCTTGGTTGACCGATCAATGGTACGTGGCAGTAGACAAGCTAGCTAAGCCAGCCATTGATGCGGTAGAAGACGGTAGTATCGAGTTTGTGCCAGCGCAATATAAAAATATGTATATGGCTTGGATGAATGATCTGCAAGACTGGTGCATTAGCCGTCAGCTATGGTGGGGACATCGTATCCCAGCTTGGTATGACGAAGAGGGCAATATCTATGTGGCACGTGATGAAGCAGAAGTGCGTAGCAAATATAGTTTAGCCCAGAGCATTAAACTGCGCCAAGATGAGGATGTCCTCGATACTTGGTTTAGCTCGGGTCTTTGGACTTTTAGTACTTTGGGTTGGGCTGATGCCGATGCCGATGCAAAAGTGATGGAGACTTTCCATCCTACTAGCGTGTTGGTCACGGGCTTCGACATTATCTTCTTTTGGGTAGCCCGCATGATCATGATGACCATGCATTTTGTCAAAAACGAAGATGGCACACCGCAAGTACCGTTTAAGACCGTTTATGTGCATGGTCTAGTTCGGGATAGCTTTGGACAAAAAATGTCTAAATCTAAAGGCAACGTGCTCGATCCTATCGATATCATCGATGGTATCGATCTTGAGACGCTAGTCAATAAGCGCACTAGCAATATGATGAACCCGAAAGACGCGGCTAAAATTGAAAAGCAAACCCGTAAAGAGTTCCCTGAAGGTATCCCAGCCTTCGGTACTGATGCACTACGCTTTACTTTTACCTCTTTAGCTAGTACTGGCCGTGATATCAATTTCGATCTAAAACGAGTTGAGGGCTATCGTAACTTCTGTAATAAAATCTGGAACGCCAGTCGCTTTGTATTGATGAACTGCGTCGATAGTGAAGGTACGGCTAAGCCTATCGATCAAATGGCTCGCCCAGAAGTTTGGGAGTTACCTGAGCGCTGGATCATGAGCCGTCTGAACTCTAGTATCCAAAATATCCATCAGCATTTCGCTCAGTATCGCCTCGATATGGTCAGCCACGATATCTATGAGTTTATCTGGAATGAGTATTGTGATTGGTATGTTGAGCTTGCCAAAGCGAGCTTGAATGATGACTCAGTATCTGCTGAGCGCAAGGCGCAAATCCGCTATGTACTGCTACATGTCTTAGAGACGGCGCTACGCTTTACTCATCCTATTATGCCGTATCTCACTGAGCAGATTTGGCAAACTATTGCACCGCTATTAGATCGCAAGGCTACTGAGAGCATCGTTATCGCTAGCTATCCAAAAACTGACTCCACACAAATCAGTGAGCAAACCGAAGCTGATATGGCCTGGTTACAACAGCTAATTGCGAGCGTGCGTAACATTCGTGGTGAGATGAAGCTGGGCAATGCGGTACGTCTGCCTGTGTTATTACAAAACATCTCGCAAGCGGAAGATGAGCGCCTAGCCCGTATCGCTAATCAGTTTAAGGCACTAGCAAAAGTAGAGAGCTTAACGATCCTAAAAGCTGGTGATGAGGTGCCACTGTCCTCATCGAGCATGATTGGACAGCTACGCATATTAGTGCCTATGAAAGGGCTGATCGATCCAACCGCTGAGTTAGCTCGTTTGGGCAAGTCATATGACAAGCTAAAAGGACAAGCGGAAGGTATCGCCCGTAAGCTAGGTAATGAAGGCTTTGTCAGTAAAGCGCCTGTCGAAGTGGTAGAAGCTGAGAAAGCAAAACTGGCTGAGTTAGAAGGGCAGTTGACAGCGATGACCGCCCAGATGGAAGAGTTAAAGGCTTTGTAGGTTAAGCCTGCATTATTATCAGTAGTGTGGCTTATTATAAAATCTATAATAAGCCATATTTTTAAGCTTTTGTAGGGTGCGCTGTGCGTCCAATAGTTAGTTAGAACCCTGTTAATGGGGCGCACGGCGCACCCTAGGCATAGAAACGTCGAGAGTCATGATGTTTTTAATCAATTATTAACAATCCCCACTATTCATAACACCTCATTTAAACCGGAACCTGCTTATGGATAGTATTTATTTCAAACTGCTCATTATCCTATTGCTACTAGCTATTCCTAGCTATTTATTCTATCGCAGCAGGATGCAGGACTCGCCAAAATATCGTCAGTTAAAGACCTACTCCAATATTGATTATGATAGAGAAGAGTACTATGAGAGTCCCTCTAAAAGTGCTCTATTATATGTAGCGACTTTAGGCAATCATGAAAACTCAATAAAAAGTAGACACTCCTACGATAATACTTATGAGCAATATAGCTTTATCTTTAATAAAGTCACTGAACTGCAAGAGAAGATCAATCTTGGCATCGCTAAGTTGGAACAAAATATAGCTTTGATCCTAAAAGAGCTAAAGACTAGCAGCCGCTTAGTTACTGACCCGACTAGGGTAAGAACGGTGATAGAAGCGATCAAAAGCACTGATAAGATTGATAGCCAAGTTGATACTATCGATGGTCTTGGCTTCACTAAAGCCGCTCGGTTGAAAACTTGGTTTCCATCATTCACCGTCTTCACTGGCATTATGGCCGGGCTACTGACCATAATGGTCATCTGGTTCTTACTGTTAGCGTTGGGCGGTAGCGGTACTAGCCTTCTGAGCTATGTGATAGTGCTGGTTATTATGATCGTGCCTATGATTGCTTTTTCGGCCTTTAAGTCGCGTGCCAATACTAGCAAGTTTGCGCAGCAAGATAAGGTACTGATCGAGAAAATACAGTCCATTTTAGATAATTCAGAAAAGCTGGAAAATACGGTTAGGTTGCTCAGCACTAACAATCGTACATTAGAGTCTTATCTGAGTCAGATCACGGCTATCAATGCTGAGGTCACTGCGGCGCTGTATAAGAATAGTGCTTATATTAAGGCGGCTAGGAAGTCGAGGGCGCTATTTAAAAGGGATGATTATAGTAAAGAAGAAATTGAGTTATCAAATAGGATCAATATGGCAGTTGATGGCTTGCGAGCAGAGGTCGAGATTAGTTCTTTGTTGGGTTAGGATGTTCTGATTTAATATATGGGTAAACTTTAGTTTAAGTTATTAATTAGATTTAACAAAGGATTCAACTGTATGCAAAGTCAGTCTATGGATTTCAGTGATAAAGCTTCAAAACTACTCTGTGAATATGAATCAGATTGTCAGAACGATGACGAAATGGGGGATAAGTCACATAATTACTTGATGAAATTCTATGAAATACTGGGCGAGTATATAGCAGCAGAAACTTTCATTAAACTTGAAGAGTTACGGTATGAATGTACGAGTGAGCAAGAAGCTTATGAGTTAGATGAAGATATTAAGGAGTTGCACGTTCATTTGGCAGTCGGAGAGTATTCAGGAGTTTCTGGCACTTTAAGTGAAAGACTGGGAAATATAAATATCGTAATTGAGAACATTGTTTTTCCTAATGACGATAATTTAAAGTATCTTGAAAGTGAAATTCGTGAGATATTATGGAGAATGGGTAGGATAGATTTTATAAATTGTAAATTTAAATCCAATAATTTTAGAATAAATAATAATGTTTATTTTGAAGACTGTATTTTTCAAAAGAGTCTTTCTATCAAGCCATTTTCTAAAAATAAATTTAATGATAGATATCGTTATTTAGACTGTACTTTCGATAAAGAAGTTTACGTAATACCCTCAAATGAAAATGAAGCAGTATTATGCAATTTATTCAAGGAATGCAATTTCCTAGATAAACTAAATATTCGAGATTTAGTATTCAAGAAATTCTTGTTTAGTTTTTCAGATCCACTGAGTATATTAGAGAACCAAAGTGTTACTAATCCACAAACTAATGAGAAAATAAATATAGAAAAGATAGAAGAACGTTATATTTTTGATGATTTAATAATAAATAACTGTGTATTTGAAAAAGATTTAAAATTAAATGGTTTTAGTGAAGATTATCTTCAAAAAATTAGAAATTTAGGTTGTAAACTCCAAAAATCTGATTTAATAATAGGAAATTTAGAGATAATAGACACTAAGTTTGAA
Organism: Psychrobacter sp. BF1; assembly: GCF_019279065.1. Lineage (NCBI taxonomy): Bacteria > Pseudomonadati > Pseudomonadota > Gammaproteobacteria > Moraxellales > Moraxellaceae > Psychrobacter > Psychrobacter sp. BF1. The sequence continues at coordinate 84,133 of NZ_JAGYWV010000008.1, read as the reverse complement.
TCTAAGCTCGAAATAAAAAGTACAAGTATCGAAAATTTTAAGTTTACTAACTCTAATGTAGAAAAGATATTCGATACGTTTCAAAGTAAGTTCATCAAAGCAAAATTTAGTAAAAGCATTTTTAGTGATTTTGCAGGGTTTGAAGAGGTAAAATTTGGGTCAATAGATAAGAAAGATAATATAAGTTTTATAACTATATTTGAACATGTGACATTTCTAGACTTCTCGAGTTTTAGGGAAGCTAATTTCAAATCAGGTTTAGATTTTTCAAAAACGAATCTAAAAGATAAGCCTAATTTTCTAGGTGTAAAGATTGACTCATTAAATACCAAACGCGAAACGTTTAGAATTGTGAAAAGTTCTTTTGATAACGCAAGTAATCAAATTGAAGCTAATAAATATTTTGTTAAAGAAATGAATGCTTATAGAAGAGAGTTAAGAGAGAATAAAGGTGATTGTTCAGAAAGAGTTATATTGTTTTTTAATAGAATAATATCAAATTTTGGAACTAGCTACATTTGGCCAATACTATATTTAATCTTATTTATAATTGTGTATACATTTTTACTGCGGACTTACCAAAATGAGATGCAATATAGAACTTATGCTTTACCATTATATTTAGATTGTATAACTGAATGGCTAAACACTGGAGCTAGAAATTTTTTACCTTTTGCAAGATTTGTAGGCGGTAGTAAGGGTTTCGAATTTGTAAGCTTACTTTTTTATATTATTTTTGGTGTTTTTATATGGCAGATTATAGTAGCAGTTAAGAGACATACGCAACGTTAATTCAAACTATGAACCATCTAACCATCGTACAACGTCTACCTTTAAGTAATCTTAACATTGACGATGCTGCACCAATCATTCTTAGAGTCACTCGACAAAGTCCGATAGAGATGGATATTAGCTGCTTCGCATTAAATACAGCGGGTAAGTTGATTAACGATGATTATATGATGTTCTATAACCAACCAGCCTCGCCATGTGGTCAGATAAAGCTGATTCATTATGAAGCTGCTCTGACACCGGATAAAGGCATCCAAGCAGAGTTTGAGATTAACTTAGCTAAACTGTCTGCAAACGTAGATAGTTTATTCTTTGTGTTATCAGCCGATACGCCACTAAATAAAATCCAATCTTTAGAAATAGGTATTTGGCAGCAGACCCAAAAAGCACAAGCGCATTATCAAGCCGCAGATTTTGCTCAGCAGCAAGCCAGCATGTTACTGCAACTTTATCGTAAAAACGGTGTTTGGCGCTTAGCTAATGTGGCACAAGGTTTTAATGGTGGTCTAGCTGCGATTGTGCAGTATTTCGGTGGTGATGTAGCAGCCGAGGTAGTAGAAGATAAAAATGCTACTGCCAATCAAACGCTATCTACAGCGAACATAAACACCTCTAAAGTATCGTTAGAAAAGGTGATGCTACAAAAAGCACCAAAGTTAGTTAACCTTGCCAAAAAAGCTAGCGTTTCACTAGAGAAACGCCAATTACAGCAATTAACGGCTAAAGTTGCCTTAGTATTAGATGCTACAGGCTCAATGAATCGGCAATATAAAGAAGGTCGGGTACAGGAGGTGGTCAATCGCTTACTGCCATTAGCCGTAAGTTTTGATGACGACCAAGCGTTAGACTGTTGGGCGTTTAGTGAGCATTCACAATATCTAGGCGAGGTTGGGCTAGATAATTACGAAGGCTTTATCGACAGTGTACAAGGCGGCTGGCGCAAATGGGAGCTAGGATCGAGAACCAATAACGAAGCAGGGGTGATGGAAAAAGTCACTCAGTTTTATAAAGATGACGGACTTGATGTACCCGTTTATATTTTGTTTATCAGCGATGGTGGTGTACGTGACACTCGTGGTATAAGTAGAATTATGACTGACGCTGCAAAGTTACCGATATTTTGGCAGTTTGTTGGTTTGGGTGGTAGTAGCTACGGTATTCTAAAAAAATTAGATGATATGACCGGACGACTTGTTGATAATTGCAGCTTTTTTGAGCTAGATGACTTGGATGATATCAGCGAAGAAGCTTTATATGAGAATATGCTAGAGGAGTTTCCTAGCTGGCTAAAAGAAGCCACTGAGCTAGGATTAATAGCGAAATAATATAACAGTTACAACCCTAATATCAATGTTTAAAACCGCTCTAGCCTAGACTGTGAGCGGTTTTTTTACGGTAAAAAATAAATCTCAGTTATAGGCCAATCACTAAAGCAACTAGCAGCATAGGCAGCCATAGCTGAGGCTGCTACTAGGGCACACTTTTTTACAAATCAAAGTAATGGTACTGATAGTATGAGTAGGTAAACAGTAACTTTTACAAGGGCTGAGGCTCTACTATCACTAAGCATTATATTGAATTTTATTGATACAGAAAATATTTTTAAATCGAGTTTCCACGGATTTAGGGGTAATGACTATCATAAATATACATGTATTCTTCTGGGTCGGTCTGACATTCTTCGTCTTCCTCATTACCGCTAGTAATGTCAAAGGTCATAAATTAATCATGACTGGAGACTCTGTCCCCAAAGCCCTTAGTAGTGACAAACTTAATATTGAACACAGTTTTTATAAAGCTGATGCCACCTTGCACGATGTTATATTTTTTCATGCTTCAGCGTCAGGTGTAGCAGTTGTTCTATTAGTCTTGATCATCAAAGGTGAAGTTCTATTTCCTGGCACAGTGATATTTTTTGGTGCAGCGTCTTCTTTGGCCATATTTGCTATTAGGACCGTGCTGCTGTTATTAGCATTTTACTTTTATACTATCTCTATTTTAAAGCTCGGTGATACTTTAGCTAGACTGAAGATCGATGGTAAAGACGTCAACACCTTGTATGCACTGTTAGCAGTCTTTGGTTATTTTCTAATATTTCCGATAATGGCATTGATACTAGTTTAGAACCTCTCTATTAACACGGCTTTATATAGTAAGCAAAAACCGCTCCTAGCTTAGACTGTGAGCGGTTTTTTATCGGCTATAACTGGTTAAATAGTCAATATCTGCTTAGCTAACAGAGACTATAGTAAGCATATAAAAGTTTAATAGTTTTCTATAGGGCATAGTGCTTATTGACAGCTCCGCTTAAGCTATAGTCATCAGCCAGCAACTGTTATAGCCACTGAATTTCAATGACAGGTATTAATCACAGGTTTTAGTGACAAATTTTAATAATGGCTCGGCCGCTATAGTGCAGTATTCTGCGCGCTATAATAATATACTAAAGGGGGTTCTTAGCTGGCTTAAGTTGCTACAGAGCTAAGGGATTAGTAGCGAAATAACTGGAGAGTAACTATTATGAAAATAATGCCGATACTATCAACTGCCAAATTAACCGCCCTAAGCGCCTTAATAATAAACCTAGCAGCTTGCGTTACTGCGCCTACTAACGAAGACACTATGACTGATGCTGATCTCATTCAAGCGGCAGAGCAAAAAGAGTCTGCACCAACACAAGGGGCGCAGCAATGGGTCATCGGCTATCATCATGGCACTGAAGTTATGAAATCTTTCCAGTGCTCAGATCTGTGTCCTCAGAACACTTTGCGAGTTATCTACTATAACGTTGCTGATAAAGCAGCGTGCGACAGTATCGGTGGCGTGACTAAGTCAATATTAGTACCAATCGCTATAACAGTGATGCCCAAAGACTATTGCTTCCCAAAAGCCATTGCCAAATATTGGGGGAGTGAGGCTTAGTAACAAAATCACTCAGTAATAAGCCCTACCTATTATCTTTGTGATAACAGGTAGGGCTTATATTTGACCTGACTTAGTCGAACTTAACTGTGAGCCAATACAGTATCTAAGGGTTTTGACCTACTCATAATTATCGATATATTCTTTTACTTCATAATAGCGCTCGCCTATTAGTTCAGTAATGCATTCTGTACGCACATATTCTTGCCAAGCAGGATCTGCCTCTCGAGCACGATTAACACAAATCTCATCACGCTCTGCAACCCACTCTCTTTGTCCTTCTGCTAATGACTCTTTTACTTCATCTGATGCTGAATTCCACAGCTTATTGAGCTCACTACGTTTGTAATCCATAGTGGCTTTGGATTTGGCTTGTTCAGCAGACACTTCAGCCAGTTCACCTGCCGCTTCACGACGTGCTAAAACCGTTGCTTCTGCCACCAATGCCCTCTCATCTTCCTGCGCCTTGCTTTGCGCCAGCTTAGTGGCTACCTTAGCTTTTTGTTGCTGAGACTTTAAGGATTGCACAGAATTTTTTTGCATAGAATTAACGATAGCAGTCCCTATGAAATCAAACAGCTCAGTGCCATTTTGTAGTTGACCGTAGATGTTGGTTCCGTCATCAGTAGGTTGTATCGCATACTCTAAGGAATAACTTATAGTGTTGTTGTCCATCTCAATATCTTGTTCAAATGCCAGCTCACTAAGGTTAACTTGCTCATAGTAATCAGTGACAAAGTTAGCCCGATTCACTAGCTCTGAATTCAGAGTAGTAGATAGCGCTGCAACACAAAACACTTTAGTACTATTAGGATCAGTCTTTGAAGTACGAACATCTGCCAAAGTAAAATCAATTTGGCTAGCACTAGCTCTCAACGCCGCACTGTCAGTCGTTACTCCCTCATTGGATGCGATGTTTTTTACATAAGATTGAGTATTGTCTTTTAATAGGGTTTTAATGAGCTGTAGCGAGTTCTCGTCACCGCACTTCACGGCATTACCGGAGATAGTGCTAATGCCTTTATCACAGCCAACTAGCCCTATTAGAATAGGAAAGGATAGTACCAGCGCAAATTGTAGTTTCATAGCCTACCTCGTACATACCGTGGCTTATATATTTACGGTTTTGATGATTTATATTAGGGAGCTGTTTTATTAATACAAAAAATAAACTGGCTATAAATAATATAGCAACATAAGCAGTATGGCTCATTAGCGTCCAAGTTTCTATCACTTTAAATGTAATCAATTCACTATTTCTATAGTTATCTAGAAACTATCTTGCCGTCAAAAAACCACATAAAGCTGCAAAACTAATCTTGTGTGAATTTGGGGCTTATTGCATGCTAAGTTGAGTTTTGTAGAGTAGCTTTTTAAAGTAGCTTTCTTTTTTAAAGTAGCTTTCTTTTATAACAAGCTGTCACCTCTTATCGTTATCTTTGCTTACTTAATAGGGTTGTAGTTAATAAACTTATGATTGAGAAGAAAAAAGCTTTTTATTATCGTCCCAAGACCAACCAGTCCGCTAACCCTACGGTTCGTTGGACTTTTCTTATTACCGGTTGGATATTTTTTGTACTGGGTATTATTGGGGTAGTGCTGCCAGTGATGCCGACTGCGCCTTTTATATTACTAGCTGCTGGATGCTGGGCACGTAGCTCACGACGCTTTCATTTTTGGCTAATTAATCATCGATTCTTTGGTAAGTTCGTGCGTGACTGGGAAAATAATCATGCCGTACCACGCTATGCCAAATTTTTGGCAACCCTGATGATGGCCATATCAACCACTATGTTGTTTTATAAATTGCCAGCCGATATGTTATGGATGGCTTGGGTCGTAGCCACCGTCTGTACTGGGGTCGCCATCTACCTGTTTCGGTTACCTGATGCTTAACTTGACTGTCAACGCTCATTGCATCGATGGGGCTATACAAGGAATAAAAGGGGGCAAGGCTAATTATTTTTTAGGCTGTTACACAAAAGATTTAGATAATACTTGCCATAATTCTGGAAGCCCCCTATAATACGCTCAAGCTTAAGAGCAGTTCTGCACCAAATCATTACCACGTAGTATTAGTTATAATCCTTCGTTTTAATATTTACCGTCAGTAGCTATTTGCAAGCATTATCGGTCATTTGACCATCAATAGATTAAAATTAGGATTAGAATTATGTCAGATACTATGAAAGGTACAGTTAAATGGTTCAACGAAGCTAAAGGCTTTGGTTTTATCGCTCCAGAAAGCGGCGCAGACGTTTTTGCTCATTACAGCGAAATCACTGGTTCAGGCTTCAAAACTTTAGCTGAAGGCCAAGAAGTTGAGTTCACTGTAACTCAAGGTCAAAAAGGTCCACAAGCTCATAACATTGTTGCTATCTAATTTTTAATTAGAGAATAATGTGTTAAAAAAGCGAACCTCCGGGTTCGTTTTTTTTGCTGTGTGATTTGCCGGTTTAGGATAAGGGTAACTTAGCTAATGCTTTAGGGTAACTTAGTTAACGCTTATTGAAACCGCCTGAACGCAAAAAGCCTAAGTTATGGTAACCATAACTTAGGCTTTTATACTTTTAACAGCTGGATTGACAGTACCAAGGGTTAGTAGTAATAAAGGTTAGCAGTAATAAAGGCTAATGCTTACAGACTGTTTAGATAAAGCTAATACCGATGTTGATCAGGCCACCGCCAATGATCAGCCAAGCAAACATTATCGCTCCTAAGATTAGCGGTTTAGCGCCAGCTTGTTTGATAGCGCTTAGATGGGTAGTTAAGCCTAAGGCGAACATAGCCATAGCTAATAATATATCATCGAATTTGACCATAATAGCTTCAAAGCCTGCGCTCATAGTCAGCCAAGTATGCAGCACTACAATTAAGATAAAGATAAAAGCGAACCAAGGCACTTTTACTTGTTTGACCCGGCTCATGACAGATAGTTTTTCACCATTAGCGCCACCGCTTTTGGTTAAGGCAAATGACAATATCAATAAAAAAGGCGCAAGCATCATCACTCGAATCATCTTAGTGACTACCGCTGTATCACCGACTTCAGGACTAACGGTATTACCAGCGACGACTACTTGTGCCACTTCGTGAATAGTTGAGCCAGTGTAGATACCGTAGCCTTGCGCAGTTAACCAAGGCTGTAGCCAACCCAAATGATATAAAAACGGATAGAGCAGCATAGCGATAGTACCGAAGACTACCACCGTTGCAACAGCGATAGTGACTTTATGCGCTTCGGCTTTGACTACTGGCTCGGCTGCAATCACTGCCGCCGCTCCGCAAATACTAGCCCCAGCACCAATTAGCAAGGTGGTCTGCTTATCCACTTTTAGCCACTTAGTGCCCAACCAATAAGTTATTAAAAACGTTGAAGTCAGCACTAAAGCATCACTCATCACGGCTGGCATACCGACGCTAGCGACTTCTGTTAAAGTCAATTTAAAGCCATAAAACATAATGGCTAAGCGTAAAACTTGCCCTTTAGCAAAGCCAACCCCTTCAGATAAGCTTGGCGCAAACTTAGGATAAATGGTATTACCTAAGATCATACCGAGCAAAATAGCTAGAGTTAAGGATGAGAGACCAATGATGCGTCCATTGCTCCATACATCCAAGCTAGTATTGAGCCATAAACAAAATAAGCTGCCGATTAATACTAGGATAAGTCCTAATAAATGGCGGGTCCGGGGAATATAACTGCTAACGGCTTGGGTAAAAGCGTTCATGAGTTTCCTATTGACGCGTTTGTTATTTTAATAATGCTAGTTATAGCGTTGAGCTGATAAGTAGACATTATAAACAAAGCTTATCTATAATAAAAACAGATTAATAAGATACGAACTATCTATTTTTTGGGTAGGTTGATATACCTTAGACCTATACAAGTAAACTTGATAAAGTCGCGTAGGCTGTGGCTTTAGCCCAGCAAACAGTAATGTAATATCGCAATAGGGAAAAATAACACCACGATTAACGGAATATAAAATAGTAAATGAGCTGTTTATTCCTAGAAGATATAAATAAAAATGCTGGGCTAAAAGCAGCAGCCTACGAAATAGCTAGCTTAGCTAAGAAAGTCGTGTAGGTTTACGAAACGCACCTCATTATTTGTTAACGTTAATTTTTTTATTTGTGAGAGAATAATTCAGCACTTTTTTATGATAAACAAACGCAAAGATAAAAAAGAGAAGCCAAATGCAAACTATAGCGCAAACCTTACCGAAAATTACGCTAAAACAGCTAGCAGTATTTGTCAGTATTTATCAAACCGGTAGCACTAGTCGTGCCAGTGAGCAGCTGCATTTATCGCAGTCGGCGGTTAGTAGCGCTTTGAGCGAACTTGAATCTCGCATGCAAATGCCCTTGTTTGAGCGAGTAGGGCGCCGCTTGAATCAACACCCTAATGCGCATGCCGTTTATGTGCAAGCTCAAGCTATATTGGGTCAAGCCGTGACCCTTGAGCACTATCATAAACACCAAGCTGGGCAGATTCATATTGGAGCAAGTACCACTATCGGTAATTATGTATTGCCACCGCTACTAGCTAAGCTGTATCAAGTATTACCTAATGCCAATGTCAACATGTACATAGCCAATACTCAAGAGGTGGTCAGCGAAATTGAGCAACTCAATATAGATATTGCCTTAGTCGAAGGCATGCCGCGCCCTATAGACAGTAAAGTCATTGAGAAGCGTGCTTGGCGAACCGATACGCTCATATTATTTGCTAAGCGTGATAGCAAATGGTTGGCTGATCTGACAGCTTATGATCAGGGCGAAAACTGCTATCGGCTGACTATTGAGCAATTAGCCCAGCTGCCATTGTTAGTTCGAGAGCCGGGTTCAGGGACTCGGCAAATTATAGATGAGCAGCTATTACAACACCTGCCCAACGCTGAAGTAATCATGGCGATTCAGCAGTCAGAAGCCATCAAGCATATGGTCAGCGCTGATATTGGTTTAGGCTGTCTATCGCAACATGTCATCGAGACCGAGTTAGCTTGCGGTAAGTTAGTACCAGTCAAAGTAGCTGGCATAGATTTGGCGCGCAGTTGGTGGTTAGTTTGGCATAAAGCTCGTCACCAAAGCGCTATTTGGCAGACCTTTATTGATATCATTCAGGCTAATTAAACTTAGAAATAGCTCAAACACAGCCATTAAAAAAGCGCCGCATAGATAAGATTCTATAGGGCGCTTTTTTAGGGCTTTGATACTGGGCTTTAATTCTGGGCTTAGCTATTTTTTCGTTACTTGTTTATTAAGTCTGACTACTAAGCTGTCACAAGGTACGTTGGGTAAGATATTATCCGCTGTAGCGCCACTGATCCAAGCGGCTATACCATGACGCTCATGGCGACCGATGACTAATAAGTCTACGTCGTTTTTTTCGCAATAAGTGACGATGCCTTCACTGTTGGAGATGGCAGTAGTGACTTCTGAGTTTACCGCATTTAGTTCATTACGCTCTAAGAACTGTGCCAGCTTTGCTCGCGCTTCTTGACAGCGTTCATCATCAATCTCATCGTATAGACTAGAGGCGGGCACTAGCTCATAGCCAAAGCCGACCATAGTATCTTTGACAATATGCAATACTGACAGCTTAGAACCTGGACGATTAACCACGATATGCTTAGCTTTTTGAGCTACGATATCAGCATCAGGTAATAAGTCGGTGACTAGTAATATATGTTGATAACTCATGAGTGTACTCCTCTTAGCAAGTACCCTTAACTATAACACTAGTAATGGCTGCTGTTAAGTAGCTACAGCAGCTTTGCTAGTGCTGGGATCAATTCTATCTATTGATAAATTCATTAATAATCTATAAGTAGTTAAATAGGTTTTGTATATCCTGTAGCGTCGTACCTTGTAGCTTAGTGCCTTGACTTCTAACTAAGCCAACCCCATCTAACAGCGTTAGGCAATTTCTATTTTTACTTTAGCCAATCGATATAAGCCTTAGAATATAGGCTTGCCACCATAAGCCGAAAATATCTCCACTGACAGTTATCCATAATATTTTTATAAAATTATTTTCATTTATTTGCCGCTATTGAACGGCACGCCAAAAGGACTATTATGACTGATACCGCATTTAGCGCTGACTTAACCTTGCACCCTGCATTTGAGCTGCTTGAGCACCGCCATATTGAGGCACTATCGATGGATGTGCTGATCAGTCAGCATGTGCAGACTGGGGCAATGCACTATCATCTGGCCCATCCTAGTGATGAGAATGCGTTTTTAGTTGGCTTTCGTACTCAGCCGATGGACTCCAAAGGCGAAGCTCATGTATTGGAGCACGTGGCTTTATGTGGCTCTGAAAAATTCCCAGTACGTGATCCGTTCTTTTCGATGATCAAGCGCTCGCTCAATACTTTTATGAATGCGATGACGGCTGCTGATTGGACCGCATATCCGTATGCCACTCAGAATAAAAACGACTACTTTAACTTATTAGCTGTCTATCTTGATGCTTCGTTTTTCCCTAATATTCATCCGTTAGATTTTGCCCAAGAAGGCATTCGCGTGGAGTTAGATAGCGATGACAAGCCACAGTTCAAAGGTATTGTCTTCAATGAGATGAAAGGCGCAATGAGTGATGAGGTTGATCAGCTTTATCATGCGGTTGCCCATCATTTATTCCCGACTACCACTTATCATTATAATTCAGGCGGTGATCCTGCTGATATTCCAGACTTAACTCATAACGAGTTGGTTGAGTTTCATCAGAGCCATTATCATCCTTCTAACAGTGTGATAATGAGCTTTGGTAATATTCCAGTAGCGCAAACGCAAGCAAAAATGCATGAAGATGCGTTGATTCAGTTTGAGACTGGCAAGAAGCATGTATCACGTCCAGAGCAGCGCTTCACTACGCCTGTCATTGCTACTGATACTTATACCGCTGATGAAGCTGGCCCTGATCAGACGCATCATGTTATCGCTTGGCTATTACCTTCGATTACAGATCCCAAACAGCGTTTAGCACTGCGCTTATTAGAAGGGGTATTGATTGAGCATGCTGGTTCGCCATTACGTGCGTACCTCGACAGCCATCCATTAGGTAAAGCACCAAGTCCATTATTAGGTCTTGATGATAGCCATTTCGAGATGGTGTTTTATACCGGTCTGCGTGGCTCTGAAGCTGAACATGCTGAAGCGGTCGAGCAAGGTATTATTGACTTACTAACTGAAGTGGCCAGTAAGCCTGTCGATGATGAAACAATCGAAACTATATTGCATCAAATCGAGATTGACCAGCGCCATATCGGCGGCGATAGTATGCCTTATGGACTGAACTTATTGCTTGAGGGCTTTAGTACTGCCATTCATGATGGTAATCCTCTCGACGTTTGGGAAGTGGATGAACACTTATTGTGGCTGCGTGAGCAAGTCAAAGATGAGCAGTGGTTGCCTAACTTAATCAAGACTCATCTACTCGATAATAAGCATCGGGTACGAGTAACCATGACTCCTGATAGTGAAAAAACGGCTCGTCTTGCTGCTGCTGAACAAGTGCGACTAGATACTATCGCTATGGATATGACGGCTAATGATATCGAAATTCTACGCCAACAAGCGTTAGATTTAGCTCAGCGTCAAGCGGCACCAGATGATCTAAGCTTATTACCTAAAGTCGGTCTAGAAGACGTACCTACGGATATTAGCTTTAAGCAAGGCCGTCAAAAACAAATCATGTTAAGCGGTCAACAAAGCACCCTATTTGAATATGAAGCGGGTACTAACGGTCTTTACTATTATCAAGTCATCGTACCTTTAACTGACCCTATTAATGCTGAAAATGCGGACGAGCTCCCAGCTAATGACGTGATTAATCATCCGCTGCTGCCTATTTATTTGAGCTTGTTATCAGAATTAGGCACTGACTCACTGGATGCTTATCAGTTGCAAGCTAAGCAAGCCGCACACTCCTCAGGGGTGACTGCACGAGTGAGCCAACGTACTACTATTGATGATAGCCGTGCTATTAGCAGCTACTTCGTTATGGCTACCCGAGCATTGAATCGTAAGCCTGAAGCAATCGATTTGCTCAAAGAAGTGATGGAGCATAGTGTCTTTACTGAGCATGACCGTATCAAAGAGATATTACAGTCACGTCAGGCCTCTTGGCAGTCGCGTTTATCTAGTGCCGGACACGCTTATGCGTTACAAACAGCTAGCCGTGGTATGAGTCGCCAAGCCCAGTTAGAATATGTGCGTAGCGGTCTACCTGCTCTCAATGCGCTAAAAGACTTTTTGACGCATGCTAGTAGCGATGATCAGCTTTGGGATCAATTAGCGACTAGTTTGATGGCCTTACATCAACGCTTAATCAGCTTACCTAAGCACGCCGTTATTATCTGTGAAGGTGATCAAACTGAGCGCTTAAGCAACTTAGTAGTGGAGAGCTGGAAGGAAAGTAAAGCCAGTAATCAACAAGATACAACAGCTACAAATATTGAGGCTAATATTCCAGCTGAGTTCGCCGATTTGGTTTTAGATACCGCTTTAGATGGTGAGCAAGACCCAGTCAGAGCTATCGAAAGTGGGGCAATAGTTGATGTCGAAGATCTCGCTTGGTTAGTGGCTACTAACGTTTACCATAATGCTAGTGCTTATACGGTACCTGCTGCCAACCATCCTGATACCGCAGCGTTAATGGTGCTAGCGCCTTATCTACGTAATGGCTACTTGCACAGTGCTATCCGTGAACGCGGTGGCGCTTATGGTGGGGGTGCAGGCTACGATGCCAATGCTTGCGCCTTTAAGTTCTTTAGCTATCGTGACCCGCATTGTGCGGAGACTTTTGATCATTTTGATGCCAGTATTGAATGGTTACTAAATGAGCCACAAAGCGATGAGCAGTTAGAAGAGGCTATCTTAGGTATCATCTCAGGTATGGATAAGCCTGGCTCTCCAGCTGGCGAAGCAATTAAAGCCTGTTTTGCTAATCTGCATAATCGTGGTGAGGCTTGGCAACGTAAGATGCGTGCTGCGATACTAGCAGTAACTATCGCTGACTTACAGCGTGTGGCTAAGCAGTACTTGCAAGGTCAGAAGCATGTGCGCTCGGTCCTAGCACCATACGACAAAGAGCAGCAAGTAAGCGCTTTAGGCTTTAAAGTGTGTAAAATTAAAAGCTAATATCAGCCGTTAAAGCATCACTTTCAAGCGTCATTTTCAAGCATAGCTTTTAAGAATAGCCTTTAAGCATAAAAAGCAGATAATAGTTAACTATTATCTGCTTTTATTTGTGCTATCGATAACTTAAGCTATAGTTGGCAATGCTTTCATTAAACCAGTAAGCTATTAATAGCGATAACCCAGATTATAGTTAACAAAGCAGACAGACTAATAGTGATACGCTGTACAAGGCAGGCAAGTTGACTACACAGGAGTAGCAAGCAACGTGGCAAAGCATCATCCTATGCTGATCTCTGAGCATACTCAGTCTTTTAAAAGCTTATCGGCTTATGCTATACCTTATGGCATTGGTTATATGGTGCTGCCTTATTTTTTAAGCTACTCAGGCTTTATGCTAGGTGGTTTTGTATTAACTATTTTTATAGTCATTGTACTCAATATTGCTGTCATTATCCTATTTCGCCAGCGCCAGCATAGGGGGCTTGAGAAGATAGAGTGTAGCCGTATTGCCTTAATATCGATGCTGTTGACCCTTATAATGTCTATGGCTGCATTTTATTTTAATATTATGGAGGTTCCTTGGCTACAACTAGGCGATAAAGGTATCTATCGACTCATTAGCATAGTTGGGCTAATGGCCTTTGTTATCAATTATGCAGTGATTTTTTATAGCTTATGGCTGATGCAGAGGTTTTGGCGACGCTCATAAATAATGGCGTTGTTAGACCAGTACTTTTATAATCAGCAGCTAGTAATAAACCATAAAAGCCAGCGCTGTTAGATAAGACGCTGGCTTTTATAGTTACTTCAGTTACTTCAGTTACTTCAGTTACTTCAGTTACTTCAGTTACTTCAGTTACTTCAGTTACTTCAGTTACTTCAGTTAGTTTGGTGCTAGAAACAGTTGGCAGTGCAGCTTAGTAGCGCTTAATGCTCTGATCTTTGGCGATTTGATCTTGATGAATCGGGAACTGTTCACGACTATCATACTTTTTACGATCAGCAAAATAGCTAGTCAAAGTTCGACGTACGGCTTCAAAAGCGATAGTGTCCCAAGGAATATCTTCTTCACTAAACAAGGCACAGTCTAGGCTTTCAGAGCCAATACCATAAGCGCCATCTTTTAGATCCGTCAAGTAGATAATATAAATTTGGCCGATATCTGGAATGTCATAGATACTGTATAGTTGCGGATTAGTGACTACCGCATCTGCCTCTTCAAAGCTCTCGCGTGCCGCACCTTCAGCGATAGTCTCACCGTTTTCCATAAACCCTGCTGGGATAGTCCACAAACCATACTGTGGTTCAATCGCCCGACGACATAACAATACTCTATGCTTATGCACTACCAAAGAGCCACAAATAACTTTAGGATTTTCGTAGTGAATATAGTTGCAATTGGGACATACCAAACGCGGTATATTATCAGTTGCGGGGATTTTGCGTTCAGCTTCGTGGCCGCATTCGAGACAATAGCGCATATTAACTGCCTTGTTTTGATAGAGGTAAGGGATAAGATTTTATTATTGAATGTTAACAGGCGTGCAGGTTGTTTTTAGTTAATACTATTTAGCTTAAGATAGCACAGATTTGCTAAGCATTGAGCGCTGATAAAGCTATAAACCAATTTTTGCTGCTATTATTATGCCTTATTTAGGCAAAAATAAGCGTTTATTGCTAGGCTTAGTTTTAGGGTGTAGATCCTAAATAAGTAGAAGGTTTATATTTCTATCATAAGCGTATTATAGGCAAAATGTAGCTACTCTATGCAGCACTACTGAGTTTGTAACTGATGACTGTGCAGGTTAACCGCTAGTCTAAGCATAAGGTTTAGACTATCATATAAATAGTCATAAAAACCTAGGGCAGCTCTATACAGGCCGCTTCACTCTAAGATGAGTGCTCTCTAGCAAAGACTTATCCGCTAAAATCCAGTACCGAAAAACAGAAGGTGATTCTAATGACAATCTCGCAGTATTCTGCAGATTATAATGAATTGGCAGTGGCTCTGCCAGCCTATATTCAGCAGCCAAGGCTAAGACAGCTGGCTGAGAGAATGCAGCTTGAGCTATTGGCAGCAACCGCAACAACTGCAGCATCGATGTCGCCGCAAGCTACTGACATAGCGCAAAGCGCACGTATTTTGAATACCTTATATCAGACTCCGATTGCTGACGCCTCTATCTTAGTGGCTATTACTCATGAGCTGCGCCCAAAAATACTTTTGACTCGCCGCGCTGTACATATGAATAGCCATGCTGGTGAGGTCTCCTGCGCTGGTGGTAGATACGAGATTGGGGATGGTAACAATGTGGTTACTGCTCTACGTGAAGCTTGTGAGGAGACAGCGCTACCGCCTAGTAAAGTACAGATAATCGGTCAATTACCGATACAAACTTCCAAAAGTGGGATGAGTGTGCGTCCTATCGTCGCCTTGATTGAGCCGGACTTAGTGTTGGTTCCGGAGCTTGGTGAGATATCGCGTATTTTTTGGGCAGACTTTGAGCGGCTTATTACTCAGCCAACGGTAGAATACTCTGTGCAATATCGTATCCAAGATCATCTGCCAGAGCAAATGGCTACGCTATTGACACCCAGCTGGGAAGTGGATGGAGAAACGGTTTGGGGATTGACAGGGCGAGTGCTAGCTAGTCTTTTAGAGACTGGGTTTGATCGTCAGCTTGAATGGTATTATCGTCTAAAAAACTAACAGTCAGAGCAGGCTATTAACTGCTGTCAAAGCTTATGGCTGTGATCGCTGTATTTATCTAGTAAGTACTTTGTATCTCTATACTTTATTTATCTTTGTTAGCTTGAATAGGTTTTTACCAGCTAAAATGAGCTATAACAACAGCGGCTCAAGATCATTTATAATACTCATCATTTTTCTTTAGCCACCAATTCATATTATCTTGACGCTTAGCGCGAAATTGTTCTAACTTTTGTGCAACAGTACTATTATATTGTCTGGCGGTGTCAAGAGTGAATAGAATAGGCACTGAGGACAATACCCCGTAGCGTATTTTTGATTTAGGTAAATCAAGACCGTCACCGATATCATCACCGACTAAAGTGCGCGTAACGCTAGCATTAACCATTTCTACAAAACGACCACGACGGTTGTCCTCACCCATCAGCTGGCGCGGCAAGTCATGCAAGGCTTTAGCTAGTGGCTGACCCATCTTAAAATCAAGCTGCTGAATCGACAGGTAAGTATATAACCACTCCCAACAGGCCGCCTCATTCTGTGGCAAGCGCTGCAGATCAACGCCCATCCAATAGCTGGCTAGATTCCATAAGTGCAGGATACCTTGTGCTTCCTCAGGGCTAATACGTGCCCCCAAGATACGCAGACCACGCATAATCAGTAGTGAAAACTGTAGGTGAGTGGCAATCATATCGCTCTGATTAATAGGGAGACCCCAATACTCAGTGTTCCAACTGCCATCAGCGTTATGATGTTGATAGCTATCAGAGATAACGCCATCAGCCCCAGTCAGCCTACCTTTAAGCAAGTTCTGGCGTACTAAAGTATGGATTTGACGAACTCTAATAGACTGACGCCAGCCCTCAGAACCTATAGCTAATACTTGGCCAATTGAATCTTGCTCAGCGCTGGTTGTTGCCTGTGGATGTTCAGATACTGCCAAGATATAAGCATAAGTACGCATCAATCGTGGCAGGGCATCATGCATCAGCGCACCGGTTTGGATAAGCGGTAAGGAGAGGGCAGGAATACTATAGCCGGCCATCAACGCTACGTTGCGCAATAACCAAATTAGCATCAATGGATAGCGGCGATAAGCAATAGCGCCAATCTCAGCAAGCTTAGGATCGTACCAGTCGGGGTGACGACTGAACTGTTCGGCTAGTGCCATAAACGAGGGGTTAGCATTGAGATCATCAGTAAAGCTACTAACAAAACGGCCATTACTCGCCGCTTGCTGTAAGGGCTTAGCAAAGCGCACGTCATCGCTAGCCAGTTGATCAGCAATAGGGTCACCGATATCATAACCCGCTACTATCTCTGCCAATAAATCAGCTGAAATAGTAAAATCCTTAGGAAGTAGATGACGTTTTATGCGCCGCAATACTTGCAGATCACTATGATCATCAATAGCAGTAGTGCGCCCATGACGCTGGTAACAAGAGGCGGGCTGATGATGGGTTGGGTCGTTGCAGACCTTGGCTGTGCGTTTGTTATTTATACTCATCAAGTATTCTTATCATCAAGTTTAAGTCGTTAAGCCCTAGCTGTAGTTTTTATTGATTAGCCCTAATAATTTGCGCTAATGATTGGCAATAATAATGACAACTGTCTTTCATTAATGTGAGGCTACTAAGCAGGCATAACTTCAATAAAAGCATGCTCATAGCCATCTATTACTGTAATGCAAATTCTGCAAAAACAATGTAAATATTAATGACGAGTTAAATCTACTGAGGTGTTACTGATGTCATCTTTTAGGGTCACTTTGAGCATGATATAACCTGCAATACCAGAAACGATTGAACCCATGATAATGCCTAAGCGCTCATCGAACACATAGTCGCCACCTTCGAATGCTAAGCCACCAATGAATAAGCTCATAGTGAAGCCAACACCGCATAATAAAGCGGCACCGTAGATTTGCTTAAAGTTCATACCGTTAGGCATTTTGGACACGCCCAGTTTGAATATAATCCAACAGGCGATCATAACTCCCATCTGCTTACCAATAAATAAGCCTGCGGCAATACCTAGGGGTACTGAATGGAATAAATCAGCAAAGCCGGCACCTTGTAATGAGATACCGGAGTTAGCAAAAGCGAATAAGGGCAAAATTCCATAAGAAACTGTGTTCTGTAGGTCATGCTCTAGCTCTTCTAAGGGTGAGTGCTCAGGATCAGTACGATCAAACATCGGGATAAATAGCGCTAATACCACCCCAGCTAAAGTGGCATGGATACCGGATTTGAGTACCGCAATCCACATGATAATACCGATAAGTATATAGGGAGTAATGCTAGTGACGTTACGGCGATTGAGTATGTACAAGAATGGTAGACATAAGCCAGCTACCGCTAATGAGCCTAAAGATAAGTCACTAGTATAAAATAAGGCAATGATTAAAATAGCGCCAATATCATCAAAAATAGCAATGGATACTAAGAATACTTTTAAAGAGTTAGGCACACGATTGCCTAACAAGCTTAGAATGCCGATAGCAAAGGCGATATCAGTAGCTGCTGGAATGGCCCAACCTTTCCAATATTCAGGATGATTATAGTTAAAGAGGATATAAACAATAGCTGGAAAAATCATCCCCCCTAAGGCGGCGCCTGCAGGTAAGATAATTTGCTTAACATTAGATAGCTCGCCAATGAGCACTTCACGTTTTAGCTCAAGACCCACTAAAAAAAAGAAAATCGCCATCAGACCATCATTAATCCAATGGTGAGCGTCTTTTGCAATCTCAAAAGCACCTATTTTTATAGCAACTGGGGCGTGAATAAAAGCCTCGTACCAAACATTGAGAGGGGTATTGGCAATAATCATGGCAGCAACGGCAGCCATAGCTAGAACAATGCCGCCCGCTGCTTCATATTCAAAAAATGCCTTGAACCTTCGTAGTGCCATATTATCCTCAGTTGCTAAGTATTCAATGAACCTAAGCCAACGTTTCAGCATAGGCTGATGCTTAGATCTATTGGTTTAAGTTGTGCGTAACTCTATCAATTTAAGCTGGAAAATAAGCCAAACCATAGCTATCAAGCGACCCTGTAGTAAAGACAGTAATAATGCGGCACTGATATTAGAGTATCGCTAATGATGACTCCTGGTAGGCTATCCTTATTATGAACTGGTATAAAATATTTTTCTTAAAATTTTATAGTAGCCAGCTAGCACTTTATCATGCTTTTGCTGCTATTAACGCAGCAATCTATTGCCGCTCAAATAGCGTAACATACAAAATTGCTAACCCCTAACCTCATAGAATATAAAGCGGTGCTACGATTATGTCTAGTGATAGCGCAAATATAATTAAGATAAATCTAGGCGACTTTGTCAGCTTTTTGGATTTTTTTGCCTTTTTAACTCTATAATAGAACGTTTTTATTACCTATCCCTTTTTGCCTATTTTTTATCGGCTGTTTTGTCGCGTAGATACCTAGGCCATTCATAACCAATATGCTATTGCTAGCATATGTTTCCTCACAAGGCCATTTCTATGGACTTATCGCTTTCTTTAGAAGTTATTTTAATGCTAACGGCAGTAGCTGCCCTAGCTGGTTTTATTGATGCGATTGCTGGTGGCGGTGGGCTGCTGACTATTCCGGCGATGCTATTGGCTAATATTCCGCCAGTATTAACTTTAGGCACTAATAAGCTACAAGCCGCCTCTGGGGCATTAGCGGCCTCTATTACTATGATTAAAAAAGGCGTGGTTAAGCCGCAGCGTATCAAAGTAGCCATTATTGCCGCTTTTATCGGCTCAATTATTGGTTCAATCGCAGTTCAGCTATCGCCTCCTGATTTGCTCGAAAAGCTAATACCTTTTTTGATTGCTGCTATTGGTATCTATACCTTATTTGCGCCAAAGTTAGGTGAGGCAGAAACTACCCCGCGTATCTCAGAGGGCAAATGGCAAAAAGTTGTTGCGCCACTGATTGGTTTTTATGATGGTTATATGGGACCTGGAACCGGAATGTTCTTTGCGCTAGGTAATGTAGCTTTGCGTGGTCGCCAAATTATTGAGGCCACTGGGGCCGCGAAAGTATTGAACTTATCTACTAACATTGGCTCGCTAATATTCTTCATCTTAGGCGGTAATGTACTGTGGAAAGTGGGGCTAGCGATGATGGTTGGACAAACTATCGGTGCCTATTTTGGCTCGCATATGGTGGTGAAAGGCGGTAGCAAGCTGATTCGACCCATGATTGTAGTCGTGTGTTTAGCCATGATCACTAAATATGTGTTTGGTTAACTCTTTAAAATATCTCAATAACTAAACCCATTATTTATCTACAAAATAAAACCCCCAAGCCATCATGGCTTGGGGGTTTTAAAATTAGTGAAATCGTTTTAGCCAATGATTAGAACGGTATTTTAGTAAATATCTGTAATACCGTAGCATTGATAATATCAACGAAGAAAGCGCCAACCATCGGTACAATTAAGAACGCCTTTGGCGAAGGTAAGTAGCGATCGGTGACAGCCTGCATGTTCGCAATAGCGGTCGGTGTTGCACCCATACCAAAGCCACAATGACCCGCTGCCAATACAGCAGCATCGTAATCCTTGCCCATTATTCTAGAAGTTACGAAGTAAGCATATAAGATCATAACAATGGTTTGTACTAGTAATATAATTAATACCGGACCTGCTAAATCAGTTAATTGCCATAGTTTTAGAGATAATAATGCCATCGCAAGGAATAGACTTAAAGACGCATTACCAATAACGTCAATCGCTCGGTCAAACATATCGAAGTTAAACACGATAGTAAGTGAGTTACGAATAATCACCCCAGCAGCTAGTGCCCAAACGAACGTTGGTAGCTGAAACCAAGTACCTTCAGCAACGATGGTCATGATGTCGGCAATAGCCAAAGCGGCAGCGAATAGCGCTAAAGTCTCAATAGTAGAGGAGGCAGTGATAAGACGAATGTTATCAGGCTTTTCAAACATCTCTTCTTCGCGATGATCTCCATCTTCATCATGCTTAGTGCTATATAAGGACTGCGCGCCAGCGACTTTTTCAGCTTTAGTCGGATTTGGATTAGCTGGTGCTGGTTGTAAACCAAGGTTTTTGATTAATCGGCGGGCAACAGGACCACCAACAATACCGCCAGCTACCAAACCATAGGTAGCAACTGCGATACCTAGTGTGGTTGCGCCAACAACGCCGTACTCTTCTTCTAATACTACGCCCCATGCACCTGCAGTACCATGGCCACCAGTTAGGGAAATAGAACCCGTCACTAAGCCGAGTAAAGGATCCAGTCCAAGTGCGCTTGCCATACCGACACCGACCACATCCTGTAAAACAATAAATACAGATACTACGGCGAGAAAAATTAATAATGGGGTGCCACCGGCTTTAAGCCTACCAAAATCAGCACTAAGTCCGATAGAGGCGAAGAACATCAGCATCGTCGCAGTCTGTAGACCTTGGTGAAAGTTGAAGGTATACCCCCAAAAAATATTGAGGGAATAAACAATAATTGCTGCAACTAGACCACCTACTACAGGCTCTGGTATATTAAAGTCTTCGAGTACCTTAATATTTTTAATCATAAAGCGGCCGAGTAACAGCACTAGCGTTGCAAATATCAGGGTGTAATAGCCGTTTAAGGTGATTTCCATAACTTTTTCCTCTCTATATACACCTATCAAGCTAAATTTAGAATAATCCTAGTCTTGTCCTAAATTTAGCTTGATTGTAAGTGGTTTAATAAGCTTCTCAGAAGCTAATCAATAGTTGTGTGTGAATTACGCAATAGTTATTAGCTGGCATGACGTTCAGTACTAAAAGCAAAGATTTGCACTTGGCGCATTTTAGCAGACAATATGAAATAATGGTTAGGGGCACTGCAAGATTTTTTTATCAATGTCATTTATTGATTAAAAACAGCAGAGTATGTGCTGATATATAAAAAAAGCAAGATTGTCGATAGCCGACAATCTTGCTTTTTACTGCTCTTTAATGGTTTTGCCATTTTTAACCGTTATCTAGCCATGGCTGTTAACTGTACCTAAGCTTGGTGATCTTCCTCGCGGCGCAAACCATCATGCCATTTTTCATTGGTTGCAGCGTCGGTGTTGTTATTATTGCTCGGTATTTGAGCAGAGGTAGGATGTTCACTGTGGTTATAACTCATGCGCTCGCTCAGTATTGATTCTGCATCACGAGTACGATGATGAAACGCTTCATTTTTAGGCTGATTAGTGCTGAAATCAGCTTGCTGAGTCACTTCTTTAACCGTACTTTGCTCGCCGACCATTTTTACATCGCCATCAGTCTCATAGCCATGATCTGGATTGGCGTCACCTGTCTGCTGTTGTATAGGCGCAGCCGCATTATTAGTAGAGCTGCCTGCGGTAGTCGTTTGCTGCGCTTGACCAGCTAGCGTAGTATTTTGCACAGTGGCATTAGTTTTTGGATGAACATTGTTTTTAAGTTGAGTTCTGTTCTTAAGTTCAGCGTAGTCAGTAAGCCTATCTACAGCGTTCTCTAAGCTATGTGGATTAAAGCGTTCTAATACTTGATCTAAATGTTCATCGAACACGTCAGTTAATAGCGAATCAAAGCGTAAAGCGTTATAACTAATGAGCTGCTCAGCCTCAGTTTCAGTGATCTCGCCACTTTGGCTGGCATGTACTACATGATCTTCAAAAGTTAAGCCCTCAAAGCTGCCTTTATGTTCAGATTTTTTGAACTTCTGCCATAAAGGTTCCATTGCCAACA
Source organism: Psychrobacter sp. BF1 (assembly GCF_019279065.1). Classification (NCBI taxonomy): domain Bacteria; kingdom Pseudomonadati; phylum Pseudomonadota; class Gammaproteobacteria; order Moraxellales; family Moraxellaceae; genus Psychrobacter; species Psychrobacter sp. BF1. The sequence goes on along the minus strand of NZ_JAGYWV010000008.1, from coordinate 61,815 downwards.
GAGTCTGATAAGCGTGCTCCATGCGTCCGGTAACATCATCAGGCTCAGTATTGTAATAAACCATAGTTTTGAGGTAATCACGGAATGGATTTTCTGCAAAGTCATCCATAAAAGTATCGCCAAGCTGACATTTTAGCTCATCACTGGCTGGGGTAAAGATACGACCACTAGGAAAAGTGACAAAGCTGACTAGGGTAGCTGCTATGCGATTAGGGAAGTTAGCAAACAAAGCCATAAAAGCTTCTTGAATAGTATATAAGCTGTGCTGTAGGGCGACCTCAGCATGTAAACGTTCGGCTTTAGACTTACTGCCATGCTGATAGAACTGCAAAATAGCGGTGGCAATAAATAAATGTCCATGAATATCTGCTAGACGACCAGAGAGCATCTCTTTACGCTTAAGATCCCCTGCCAATAAACCTAAGGCCATATCAGCAGTTAGTGCAAAGCTAGCACTCAAGCGGTTGATATGCTTATAGTAGGGGCGAGTAAAGCCGTCGGCAAAGCTAGGATAATCATTGCTGCCTCCGACATAACCAGCAATAAAGGCTCTAGCGCCACGATTAAAAGTGTAGCCTAAATGTTTAAAGAATAAAGTATCGAATTCTTTTACCGCGCTGCTCTTATCTTCGCTTTGCAGCAGTTGCAGCTCGTCAAATAGATAAGGATGACAGCGCATAGCACCTTGACCAAATATCATCAATGAGCGTGTAAGAATATTAGCGCCTTCAACGGTAATAGATACGGGAATTGCTTGATAAGGAACTGCTAAGAAATTACGTGGCCCCATCTGAATAGCGCGACCACCGACTACATCCATACCGTCATTGACCAAATCACGCATAGTCTCAGTAGCATAGTATTTGGCCATAGCAGTCATCACTGAAGGGGTGCCGCCTTGGTTCAATCCACAAGTAACTAAGTGGCGAAAAGCTTCTAGCATATAAGTCTGACTGGCAATGCGACTAGTAGCATCTTGCACCCCTTCAAACTTACCTACTGAAATCTTAAACTGCTCACGAACTTTGGCAAAGGCCCCGACTGATAGATAAGTCATTTCGCTCGCTGAAGTGGATAGAGCGGGTAGAGAGATACCACGACCGACACCAAGACACTCCATTAGCATCCGCCAACCGCGACCGGCGTTCTCAACACCACCGATGATATAATCTAGTGGTATAAATACATCTGTACCATCGACTATACCATTCATAAAAGGTGAGCCACTAGGGCTATGGCGTGGTCCAGTGATTACCCCTTCGTGGTTAGCTGGGACTAGAGCACAAGTAATACCATAATCAGTTTTATTGATATCTCCTAACAGCGCTTCAGGGTCATACATCTTAAAGGCAAGACCGACTACAGTAGCGATAGGCGCTAAGGTGATCCAGCGTTTAGAAAAATTCATCCGCAGTCCGAGTACTTCCTCACCTTCGTGCATCCCATAACAGACCACACCAGTATCAGGAATGGCACCAGCGTCAGATCCGGCTTCTGGTCCTGTAAGACCAAAACAAGGGACTTCATCACCTATCGCTAATCCCGGTAACCAGCGCTGCTTTTGTGCCTCAGTACCATAGTGCATCAACAGCTCGCCAGGCCCTAAAGAGTTGGGAACCATACAAGTGACGGCAGCAGTTGGCGAGCGTGAGGCAATCTTACTCATCACTCGGCTCTGGGCATAAGAAGTAAAGGCTAGACCACCATATTCTTTAGGAATAATCAAACCTAAGAAGCCGTTGGCTTTTATAAACTGCCAAGCTTCTTGCGATAGCTCTTTATCTTGGTGTTGGATTTGCCACTCATCGAGCATAGTGCATAAAGTTTCCACTTCATTATCGAGGAAGCTTTGCTCTTCTTCTGAGAGTTGCGGGTAAGGATACGCAGCAAAAGTATTCCAGTCGGGCGCACCCATAAATAGCTCTTTTTCCCACCAGCTAGTACCCGCATCGAGGGCTTCGCGTTCAGTATCACTCATACTCGGCATCGCATTGCCTAAGGCCTTGTATACTGGCTTAGTGAGCAAAGATTGGCGCAGAGGTGTGATCAATAGAACTATACACAATAGCGCAATAGGGATCCCTAATATTAGCGACCATGGACTAATAATGGCGGCGATTACTACTGTGACTAGCGCTACGATACTGCCAGTGACTCTGGATAGCGACAGCAAAAAGATGGCCAAAACGACGGCTAACTGGATGATTACTGCCAAAATAAATAAGCCAATCGCCATGACGATCTCCTTAGCAAAACTTAGTTAGTTATGAATGTTAAATGAGTTATTTATAGTGGTTTATTTACAATGATTTATTAGCTTATAAAACCCGCTAATAGCTATTGGCTGATCAATAGCTGACTATAGACTAATGGCTATCAAAATAATACTTTACTAAGACAAAATACTGATAAATATGTCTACTACTATGAAACTAGTTGAGCTAACTAGCAATAGTGAAAATGCTACCCTGTGTCGAAAATGTGTATCAACTCTACTAGCTATATTATAACTACAATACCTATCTGACTTTATTATTTGTCTTCATCAGCAGTTGCTCATTATTAGTAGTCAATACAGCTGGGTCAATACATATTAGTCAAAAGGTGGCAAGCTGCTCTCGGCATAAGATAAAGTATTATTACGTCCAACAATAATATGGTCAATCAATGATAGATCGATTAGATCACAAGCTTTTTTTAATTCGTGAGTTAATAAGTTGTCAGCAATGGAGGGCTGAGCATTAGTATGAGGGTGATTATGAGCGATAATCAGCTGACTGGCAGCATGATTCAGAGCATGGCGCAATACATGTTTGATACAGACTGAGCAGGAGGATAGGCCGCCAGTAAATAGAATCTCAAAGTTCAGTAAATTCAAGGTATTATCTAAACATAATACTGCAAATACTTCACGAGACTCACTACGCAATTGAGTGCTAATATAGTCTTTGACTGCTGATGAACGTCCAAGGGCTTGACCGGTCTTGAGCTGACTATCGAGATAACGAGTACCCATCTCAAGCGAAGCTAACATTTGCGCATATTTAGCAGGACCAATGCCATGACAGGCGAGCACACTTTCTTTGGGCGCTGCTAATAGCTCAGCTAAAGTGCCAAACTGTTGGATCAAATGGCGGGCTAATTCGATAGCGGATTGCGCTTGAGTGCCAGTACGCAAAAATATAGCTAGTATTTCCGCATCAGTAAGATGAGGCGCCCCAAATTTTAATAGCTTTTCACGTGGTCGATCATCCTCATGCCAGTCTTTGATGGCCATTATCATCCCTTAGTTATAGAAAAAATGCACCGTCTTAGTAGATAAATGCGTAAAACCTTACCTAACTTATCTCATAATTGTTACTATAAGCGCAATTTTATCTTTCCCTCTTTTTTCTATTACTCTTCTATTAATTATAGTTATGTCACGCTTATGAAAAACATTGTGCTCGCTATCACAGGCGGTATTGCCGCTTATAAATCTGCTATCTTTGCTCGCCTTTTGATTAAGGCCGGGTTTGAGGTGCGCGTCATTATGACTACTGGTGCGCAGGCTTTTATCACCCCGCTAACTTTGCAAGCTTTGACTGGCAACGAAGTCCACACTTCTTTGTTGGACGAGCAAGCGGAAGCAGGTATGGGACATATCGAACTGGCTAAGTGGGCAGACTTAATTATCATAGCGCCAGCTTCGGCCAACACTTTAGCGCGTTTAGCGATGGGCATGGCAGATGATTTGCTAACCACCGTCTGTTTAGCGACCACCGCCCCAGTGATTATTGCTCCAGCGATGAACCAGCAGATGTGGGCGCATCCAGCGGTTAATCTAAACGTGCAGACGCTACGTGACATGAACTATTACCTTATCGATCCGGCTAGTGGTGAGCAGGCGTGTGGTGACGTAGGAGCAGGGCGCTTACCTGAGCCTGAACAGCTACTGGACGCAGTACGTTTGTTTTGCGCGCAGCAAACCACCGCCCAGTTACTGGCAGACAAAACAGTAGTGATTACCGCAGGGCCTACTGTCGAAGCTATCGATCCAGTGCGCTATTTATCTAATCATTCTTCTGGAAAGATGGGCTTTGCATTAGCCCGTGCTTGTGTTGAGGCAGGAGCACAAGTGATCTTAATCGTTGGTGGTAAAGTGGCTCTACCGACCCCGCTGGGCGTTACGCGTATTGATGTATTGTCCGCCGAAGATATGCTTATTGCTGCGCAGCAATGTGTCGATGGCAGCCATGTGTCTATGCAGGCTATGGATACTATCAGCTCTCATAATGGTGATAGCCATGAGCATTCTCATCAACATGACCATTTTCACCAAGACGGTAGCTGCGATTGCCATCATGAGCATGAGTACGAGCAGTCAGATACCCATACTCCAGTAGCCACTGAACTGCAAAGCTTAGCTGCTGATATTTTTATCTCCACAGCAGCTGTTGCTGATTACCGTACTGAAGAAGCCGCGCCGCAAAAAATCAAAAAGACCCAACAGTCTATGAGTCTAAATTTGGTCAAAAACCCTGATATTTTAGCGACTATCTCTTTGGCACATCCACAACTATTCGTAGTGGGCTTTGCCGCTGAAACGCAAGATGTTGAGCGTTATGCTCGTGGTAAGTTGGTGGCTAAAGATTTGGATCTAATCGCTTGTAATGATGTATCGCGCAAAGATATTGGTTTTGCTAGTGATGACAATGCTATGCAAGTATTTTTTGCTAAGCGCTATGAGCATGAGGCAGTAACCCTTGAAAAAGCTAGCAAAGATAAAATAGCGCAGCAATTGGCTACTATTATTGGCGAGACCCTACGTCAACGTTAAATCAATTAAGCGGCTAATAATAGGGCCGACAGTGCTAACACTGAAAAGGCATTATTGATGTTTATATTTGCATTTTCCTGTTTATCACGGGGTATTAGCGAGCTGGCAGGGAATAACAGCGTTGTTATAGTAAGAGGATACTTATGATGCCATGCAAGCGTTGTTTAGCTTGCATGGCATTGTTGAAATCTTAGCCAGTAGTGGCATAGCAATTAGCAATCACCGTATAGAGTGGACTCTACGGCTAGTAATTTACCGTTTAAACAAATTTAACAGTATGCTGGCAACTATACTTATCACTATCATAGTGACGATTGGGAAGTAAACCCTAGTATTGCCTGATTTGTATTTAATATCTCCTGGCATATTGCCTAACCACGAAAATGCGCTGGGAAATACTAGCCAAATGCAGCCTATAACTAACAATAAAACACCTAGGGCAATCAATATTTTTGCCATATAGAAACCCTCTCATTAAGTTATAAAACTATTAATATTTCGAGACGCCCTAATCGGCAGCCTCACCAAAATAAAGGCGCTGGGCAATACGAAAAGTATTGCAATGCGCTTCAACCACATCTTCAATATTCTCTGAATAGCCGCCACCCATGACGATAGCTACTGGAATATTAGCGGCTTTTGCTTGGCGTAACACATACTCATCACGTGCCATACAGCCTTGTTGGGTTAATCCTAGCTTACCCAATTTATCAGTAGCTAACACATCGACCGCAGACTGATAAAAAATAATATCCGGTGCGACGTCTTTTATCAAGCGTGGCAAAGTCTCTGCTAAAATTTCCAAATATTCTTCATCAGCAGTATCATTTTCCAGCTCAATATCTAGATCAGATATCTGCTTACGAAATGGATAATTTTTGGCACCATGAATACTAAAGATGAACACCCGCGGCTCGTTTGCCATAATACTGGCATTGCCGTTACCTTGATGGACATCCAAATCTACTACTAGTATTTTTTGTGCCTGCCCGCGATTCAATAATAAATTGCTGGCGATACAGACATCGTTGAACACACAAAATCCTTCACCATGATCAGCAAAAGCATGATGAGTACCGCCTGCGACATTCATGGCTACCCCATATTGTTGGGCATATAAGGCACATTCATAAGTTGCATGAGCAATATATCGTCCACGATCTACTAAGCTGGGGGTCATCTCAAAGCCAATCGGTCGCGCTTCTTTTGTACTCAAGGTTTGGGTTTTTAGTTTGTACCAATATTCAGCAGTATGAGTCGTCAAAATCTCATCTTCGGACAAGCGTTTGGGGGCGAAGAAGTTAGCGCTAGTGATGGTTCCTTCCGCTAGCAGCCGCTCTGGAATCATAGTGTACTTTTGCATCGGAAAACGATGCTTTTCAGGTACTGCATAACGAAAAACGTCAGAGTAGGCAATTTTTAACATAATTTTGGTCTGTCATTTTAAGAGCGCTGGCTAATAATGGGCTCTAGGAAGAAATTTATTTTAATACCAGTTCACTAGCCAGATAAAGTAACTAGCCAGATAAAGCGCCCTTATCCGGCGCTTATTGTTTTTTAGTATAACTAAAAAAATATTTGGGCCTAAGCTTGTTTACTACCGCTCAAATGCTCTGGGGCGATACTGAGTATAATGGCATGGCTTACGGCGAAAATAGCTTTTTAGCTAATCGATAAAGCTTTAACCGTAGTGTCAGCTGTAAAAACTAAAACTGTCTTTAATGGTCGGCTGATTATAAAAGGCTTGTAGCATTTCTCTAATATGGGCACTGACCCAAGGGCTATTGATAGCGTCTTGTGCTAACGGAAGCAGGGCAGTGCTCAATTGTGTCACTGCTAGCTCATCGACATTTAAACTATTCGCTAAGCTGGCAAAAGTATCAGCTTGATGGTTGCCATACCAAGTCGCGACTCCAGCACTGATTAGACTACGCAAATAAGGTGAGACTCTTAAGCGCTCATAGCTCTGCTGGACACTAGCTTCAATATGATGAATGCTTCCAGTGTCAGGATCGGCGTTCAAATATGTCTGAATATGGCTGACTGGTTGATCCTTGATACGCGCCCATCCGCTAGTCAACAGACGAGCTACCTCTTGGTTGGATAGATGTTGTTGAGCGTTGACTTCTGCACGGCGAGCTAAATCTTTGATATTACGATTGAGATAAGTTTGCAGCTTTTCATCCAAACTACGATTGGTGGCTTTTTCAAAAGAGCTGCGGCCCATTTTCATCAATTTACCAACGCCACCCGCTTTTTCCAAAGTACTTTCCATAAAGTCATTGATAGCATGATAGAGCGTTTGGGTCAGTAAATCAGCAAAGGTATCGTTCCCTATCAAGGTATGGATGAGCATAGTGCGCTGCTGTTCATGACTACCAATATAATTAGCCAAGGTATCGATTTGGCTATCTTCAATCAGCTCAGACAACGGCACAGTATCATTAGCCGGATGATAAATAACTTGCTGCAAAATATCACGAATATCAGCACGCATAACTACACTCATTGATTGGCCCAATAGCCAGTCGTTGATTAAGTGTTGTATATCCTCGCAATGCAGATAATGACTGATTGGTTGCTCACCAAGCCACTGCCAAGCTTGTAGTGCTAAAGGCTGAGCTTGTTGATGTAACCAGTGCTGCATAAAGGCTACTTGCGCTTCAATGAGCTGATCGGTATTTAAGGGCTTTACAGAAGCAGCCGTCATAGAGTCTTGGCTGTCTTTTAGGGTCAGGTCTTGAGTATCTTTTAAGGTCATAGTCATCGACAATTTGTTATACTGTATGTGATAGTGAGCATAGCCTATTATGCCATCAAGATAGTATCTTTTTATGGTGAATATTTATTGCTCGCTCAAGTAAAATATAAGAGGTTTAGATAACTGTAATGTCTCTATCTGCAATGGTCATTAGTGCGCCATCCATACTACAGTTTGAGCAGTTGACCGTTCAGCGTGGGGAAATTCCTTTGTGTGAGCAAGTCAAATTATGCTTAACGACTGGTAATATCTGTCATTTAATCGGTGCAAATGGTACGGGTAAAACGACCTTGCTGATGCAGCTGGCAGGCCTATTGCCAGTATTAATAGGCAAGGTCAGTTATCTAGGATTAGCAGGACTACCAGTGCAGCCTTTATACGTTTCGCACCAGTTGGGTATCAACTCAAGCTTGACCGTGGCACAAAACTTGACGTTCTTGCTGAATTTATATGGTATCAGCCCTAGCAATGCTGATATTGACGAGGCTCTAGCTTGGGTCGGGCTACAAGGCTTTGAAACTATTAGTTCAAGCCATTTGTCAGCCGGTCAAACCCGGCGCATTACTCTAGCTCGATTGTATCTATTGACTCCAGCAATCACCCCCTTATGGTTGCTCGATGAACCTTTTACGGCGCTTGATGTCGATATGGTGATCCGAATGGAGACTCGGCTACGTGAGTTTGCCGATGCAGGCGGAGCGATACTGATGACTAGCCATCAACCTGTAGGCGTGGCAAACCAAGTACTTGATTTGACAGAGTACATGGCATGATTAGGGTGAACAGTAGCAGTCCCAAGGATAAACTATGATAGATAGCCGACTAGCAGAGAGCTCAACTGCTGATAATAGAATAACTGTGCTCAATATCGATAATATGACTGAGCTAAAAGCGGTGCAGGGTATTGAGCCGCGTAGCATTAGCTTTATGCAGCTTTGGCGTCGCGAATGGCAAGTCAAGCAGCAAGGTGCAGTGCAGTGGCTTTATCCTTTAGTACTGTTTTTGGTCATTGTTACTTTGTTTCCATTAGCAGTAGGTAGTGAGCCTGAACTACTGAAACGTCTAGCAGTGTCAGCGGTGTGGATTGCCGCCCTACTATCATTGGTGATGGGCGTTGATGGTTTGTTTAAGCCGGCGCTCGATAACGGTACTTTGGCGCAGTTAGTAGTAGCTAAAGCATCGCTGCCATTATGGGTACTCATTCGTCTAACTATTCATTGGCTATTTAGTAGCGGTATTGTGGCGTTACTGAGCTTGCTGGCAGTGCCATTGTTTCAGCTGAGTTGGTTTGAAGCGGGTATTTTGATGCTGTCTATTATAGCGGGTAGCCCTATGCTGTTGATGCTCTCAGCAGTAGCCAGTAGCTTGACCTTATCGCTAAAAAATGGGGCAGTACTAGTGCCCTTGATCGCCTTACCCATGCAGCTACCAGTACTGATTTTCGCTACTGGCACAGTAGATTTATTTGCCACTGGTCTTAATGGATTGCCTATTTTAGCTTTGCTATTAGCCGGTAGTATTATCTCAGTATTAGTAATGCCTTGGGTTATAGCGCTGACCCTAAAAATGTCATGGCTTAATTAAGGCCTGTGTATTTGTTTAACACCCTGTCACTTAGCGGAAGCATTAACATCATGGTGCAAAGCGCCAAGTTTGTTATAATGAGTGGTTAGATCATTAGGTATATATTCTGTCAGTATTTAACGCCGGCAGGTTAAGTCGATATTAGTATTAGCCGCTTAGATGGCAACTTACGATATCCTTTTTAATCACACGCTGTGCAATAGGTCCATCCTCATGCCCAACCTGAATAATAGCTCAACCCCCAGCCTATGGCAGCGCATTTGGCAAGGTTTCTTGACCACTGTAGGTACTAAGCAATTTTTCCATATGTTCGCTCCTTGGGTCAAATGGCTCGCTATTTTAGCGGCTATCTGCCTGACTATTGGTAGCATTTGGGGTTTGGCTTTTGCGCCACCTGATTATTTGCAGGGTAATAGCTATCGGATTATTTTTATCCATGTGCCAGCGGCTAGCATCGCCATCTCTATCTATTTTGCCCTAGCAGTACTAGGAGTCATCTATTTAGTTTGGAAGATAAAGACTGCTAACTTAGTAGCGCAAGCATTAGCGCCTATTGGCTTTTTACTATGCGTCATTAGTCTGTTTACGGGTTCTATTTGGGCTAAGCCAACTTGGGGTACCTATTGGGTTTGGGATGCTCGTCTGACTTCTATGCTGATTTTGGCATTTTTATATGCTGGAGTGATGGCGCTGTTTGCCGCCTTTGAGCATACCGCTAACCGTGGTAAAGCGGCGGCTATACTGTCCATCGTCGGAGCGGTGAATCTACCTATTATCAAATACTCGGTTGAGTGGTGGAACACTCTACACCAAGGCGCGACTTTTACTTTGACCGAAGCGCCAAAGATGTCTGCAGATATGTGGATGCCGTTATTGTTGATGATTATTGGTAGCTATTTGCTAGTAGCGACTTTAGTAATTTATCGGACTAATACTTTGATTCTCTATCGCGATCAAGGTAAAGCTTGGGTAAAAGAGTATATCCGTAAGCAGAATAAATAAGCTTCTATAGCATCATTGCCAGGGTTATTATCGCCTAGCGTCTAAAAGAATAAAGTTTTAGGAGTATAATATGCAACCCTATTTTTATAGCTTATCTGAGTTTTTTGCTATGGGTAAGCATGGTGTTTTTGTTTGGTCATGTTGGGCGATCACCTTTGGCATGATGTTTATTTTCATCATCTATAGTCGTCGACAAAGACAAGCACTTATCAAGCAGCTTACGATTCAGCAAGCAAGGCAAGCGCAGCGTAGCACTACTACTACTACTAAGCCCTCAAATTATTGATTTTATTGTTGATTAAGAGTTTTTTAGTAGAGTAGTAGTATTTGTAAGAGGTTGTTGATTTATAGCAAAAAAGTTACCATATAGCTATCATAAAGGCGTGCTTAGCACTATAACGACTAGTAACGCCTAAGATATTTTCTGTGCAGTAGTCACGCATTAATGAGGTAGTAGTATGAACGCAGTTCGACGCAAAAAACTCATGTGGGTTTTCTTTACACTGGCTGGTGCAGCCGTGGCAGTAGTACTCGTATTGTATGCTATTGGACAGCAAACTGATTACTATTTTGATCCTACAGCTATTGCCCAAGGTGACGCACCACAAGATAAGCGTATTCGTGCTGGTGGTATGGTAGTAGCAGGTAGTGTGCAGCGTGCCGCAGATAATCCACTTAATGTAGAGTTTGCTATTACCGACTTTAAATCAACAGTGCCCGTTACTTATCAAGGTATTTTACCGGATTTATTTGCTGAAAATTCTGGAGTAGTGGCTACAGGTAAAATGCAAGGTGATACTTTTGTGGCAGGTGAAGTGTTGGCTAAGCATGATGAGAACTATATGCCACCAGAAGTCGCCAAATCATTAAAAGAGAATAATCGCCAAATGACTATTGCTGCCTCTGAGCAGTACAATCCTGCCGAGCCAGTTCATGAGAGTAAGACGCTAGTACAATAATGCTTAGTGGCTCAATAGTTAAGCTATTTAAACCACTTAAGCTATTTAAACCACTTAAGCTTAGTTAGCTGTTAGTCTAAGCCGCAAAAAAGCCACTGATAATATTATCAGTGGCTTTTTTATCAGCTAAATTTTATCAAAATATTTACAGTACTAAACTTTGACAGCAGCAGGCTGTTACCATCAATCATCCCATTCAGGAGTATAGTCTGGGTGCTCAATCTTGCGCCCATCACTACGCGCAAGGCTATCGATTTGCTGCAATTCATCTGCACTAAGCTGTACCTTGATGGCGTCTAAATTGCCTTGTAGATGCTCAGGATTAGCGGTCTTTGGAATAGCTACTCGGTGTTTATCTGACAAGATCCAAGCCAAAGATATCTGTGCTGGAGTAACATTATGAGTATCAGCAATACTTTTTATCACTTCATTATCAAAAACATCACCACGTGCCAACGGCGAATAGGCTTCTAACAAAATGTGATGATTGGCTAAAAAGGTCTGCAGAGTATGTTGTTTAATAAACGGATGAAATTCAACTTGGTTGACCACAATTGGCACATCAGCGTATTTTTGAGCTTCGAGTAGATGAGCAATATTAAAATTGGAAACCCCAATATTACGAGTTAATCCTTGTTTTTGTAACTCGCACAACATTGGAATAGTTTCAGACAAAGGCACTCGATCATCAGGCCAATGCAACAGTAATAAATCTAGATAATCAGTATCGAGATTCTCTAATGAGCGTTTAGCTGCTGCTAATAACTTCTCTGGCTGAAACTTTAAATCATCAGGAAATATTTTAGTAGTCAAAAAGAACTTATCACGGCCAACGCCTGACTGCTTGATACCTTGACCAACTTCTTTCTCATTACCATAAGCTTGAGCTGTATCGATATGCTCATAGCCCATTTGCAAGGCTTTACTCACCACTTCAATGCAGTCAGCTCCTGTTGATTGCCAAGTGCCTAGACCTAATACTGGAATTTTTGCTTGACCGGCGGTGCGCATGTTATAGGTTTTAGAGCTCATTTTATTATCCTTATGATTTTGTAAAGTTAACCTTGTTATAAAGCCGGCGCTGGATCGAAATAGTTGCAGCTGCGAATTCATGACTAGCTTTAATTTAGGCTATGGTTATGCGGAGCATTCTTTATAATAAAAATGCGACTGACCTACTATAAGAAAAATTGCTATAAAACTAAAGAGCTAGTGATACTTCCCTACAAAGGTCAAACAAGGCGTTAACGTCATTTGCCAATAATAGATAGGGTTTAGCAAAGGATTGCATTAGTATTAAGCACAGCACAAAAAAACGCCCACTAGCAATAGGTAGTGGGCGTTTTAGTAACGGTTAGCTGTAAGGATACTGTTATAAAGATACTGTTTATAAAAGCAATTGTTATAAAAGCATTTACTATAAAAATATTGACTTCATTACTCAAATTACAGCTGCTAAAAGCTCAGGCATTATAATGTAAGGTTGTTTTACTTAGCTGCTGCAGCGGCAACTTCACCAGTAGCAGGTGCCTTGGCAGCAGTAGGCGCAACTGCAGTCTCGTTACCCATCCAGATTTTAGGGTATTTGTAGCCTGGGAAAGTATCATGAGCATACTTTTTAAAGCTATCAGAGTTATAAGCTTCTGTGACATCTTTAACCCATTTTTTCGAAACATCTGCTGTTTTGATTGCTGACCAGTTCACATAGGCGAAGCTTGGCTCTTGATATAAAGCTTCAGTCAATTTGATGCCAGAGTCAGTAGCATAGTTACCATTAATAATAGCAAAATCAACTTCATCACGAGCACGTGGTAGCTGAGCGGCTTCTAACTCAACGATTTTGATTTCGTACTTGCTGTTATCAGCAATGTCAGACTTTGCCGCTTTTAAAGGATCGATATTATCCTTTAGAGTGATCCAGCCTAGCTCATTCATCATCACTAAGGCACGTGCAAAGTTACTTGGGTCATTAGGTGCAGAGACACTCATGCCTTTGTAGACTTCTTCGATTTTGGTTTTTTTACCAGAATAGACGCCAAGAGGAGCGGTAGGGACTTGGAATAACTCTATCAAATCAAGCTTGTTCTCAGCTTTAAAAGTATCTAAATAAGGCTTGTGTTGGAAAATGTTGATATCTAAATCGCCATCAGCCAAAGCTAAGTTAGGACGCACATAATCAGTAAAAGTAATCAGTTCGACTTCATAGCCTTTTGCTTCGAGTGAGCCTTTGACTTGGTTACGAACCATATCAGCAAAATCACCTTCAGTAGTACCGATAATTATTTTTTTGTGGTCAGGATCTACGTCGCTAGTAGCGGCTACTGTAGTTTCACTTTCAGTAACGGGTGCTTTAGTAGTTTCTGGTGCTGATGAGTTATTACAACCAACAAGTACTAGACCTGATACGCCAACAGTTGCTAGAGCAGTGGCCACCTGACGGCTAATATCTATTAATTTCATGGGTGTTCCTTAATAAGAAAATAGAGTAAATATAACAAAGTTTTGATCAAGACTAATAATGCATAAACAGGCCTTACTTAAAATACATATAAGTTAGCCATTAAAAAAGCAACATTATGACCATAATCATGAGCCATAATGCCGCTATATAACAAAATATTTGAAGAATAACAAAGTTATGCCTAGTCTGCCATAAATTAAGGCTTTTTGCTTAGTATTAATCGGCAATAGCTGTTAAGGATTATGCATTAGTAGCGAAACACTAGCGCAAGTTAACGTTTATCCAAACGAGTGGCTAGCCAATTACCAAAGGCTTGAATAGAGATGACCATCACCGACAACATGATGACGATAAATACCATCACCTCAGTCTGATAACGGTAATAGCCATAGCGAATAGCTAAGTCACCAAGACCGCCACCACCGATCATGCCTGCCGCTGCTGAGTAAGACAGCAGACTAATACACAGAATAGTGACCGACAGCACTAGTCCTGAGCGTGCCTCATTGAGGAGTACTTTGATAATAGTGAAGGGGCGTGCACCCATCGACTCTGTGGCTTCGATAATACCACGCGGGACTTCACGTAAATTCTGCTCAACCAAACGTGCAAAGTAGAATGAGCCCGCAATAGCTAGTACTAAGGAGGCGGCAAAAGGACCAATACCTGTACCGACGATGACCTTAGTAAAAGGACTCATAGCAATCATCAAAATCACGAACGGAAAAGCACGCATAAAGTTGGTAATGCCGCCCAGTATTCCGTATAGCGCTTTATTCTGTAAAAACTGCTTATCGCTAGATAAGAATAAGAATATGCCAAATAAACCACCGATAATGATCGCAGCAGTAGTGGAGATACCCAGCATAATAAAAGTATCAAGGGTTGCTTGCCAAATCTCTTTGCGCAAGGTCAACAGTTTCTCTATCGAGGCGGATAGTTCAGCGCCAGTTAACATCGTTATTTCTCCTGGCTCATTAGTCCTCAACGACTAGGGCTTTGCCGATTGGGGTAGTGGCTTGAATTAGGCCATCGTGAATAGGGGCAACTTCCAGTAACTGTCCTTGATGAAGCAAAGCTGCACGATGACACAAGCGCCGAATAACGCTCATCTCATGAGTGACGATAACTATAGTGACGCCCAGCTGCTCATTGATATCACGCAAGCAAGTGAGCAAACTACGAGTAGTCGCTGGATCAAGAGCACTAGTAGGCTCATCAGCTAGCAATACTTTGGGACTCGGAGCGATAGCGCGAGCAATACCAACACGCTGCATTTGACCACCCGACAATTGAGCTGGGAAGTGACCGGCCCGATCGATTAGATCAACAATCTCTAAGCATTGCATCACTCGTTTATTGATATCTCGACTAGGATAGCCTGAGACCGTGAGATTAAAAGCCACGTTATCATATACCGTACGATTGGACATCAAGTTGAACTGCTGAAAGATCATGCCTATATTATGCCGAGCAATACGCAAATCACTAGCAGACAATTGAGTCAAGTCGACACCGTCGATGATTACTTCACCACTGTCAGGACGCTCAAGCATATTTATTAAACGCAATAAGGTTGACTTACCAGCACCTGAATAACCCATCAAGCCAAAAATTTCACCTTGCTTTATAGCTAGCGACGTAGGTTCAACAGCAGTAAACCAATGCGCTTTGCCATCGGCACCCTTTATGGAGCGATCACTCATAAAGCTTTTAGTCACATCATTTAGGACGATCATGTCACTCATTTCAGGCTCAAAATTCAGTAGATTTTTGGACAGTTATTGATCGTGCAGTGAACCCAAGCTAAGTTTCAGCTAACCGCTCACCAGCCACGCTCAATAACGAGATAATAGGGGGCAATAATATAGCATATTATGTAGGGTTTTGGATATGATGATTGTTGACTGGCAGTAGGGATAGATTAGCCTGTTAGGTTATGGCTATCATGGTCGTTATAATTGTAATCAGGATCATGGTGCACCGGTAATACTACCAAAAACCGTGTGTAGCCATTGATAGTGTCAGTCGTAATGCGGCCTTGATGAGCGGTGACGATTTGTGAGACTAATGATAATCCCAGTCCCGACCCTTTTTTCTTCTGTTGTAATCGTACAAAAGGGCTAAAGATTTCTTCGCGTTTAGCTTCAGGAATCCCTTGACCTTCGTCAATTACTGCCAGCACTACATATTTAGGCAATGGGCGCATAGGCTCAGCTTTGGATTTTTTTAAGTGCTTTTTAAACAAGCTTTCTTTACGAGGAGCGTTAGCAGTGTCTTCTGATGCTTTGCTAGTTTCAGCTTTATCTGCTTTCACTAGCGCCTTATCATTATTTTGATTAGGCTTATTACTGTCATTTGAGCTGGTATTTTTGATGATAGGTTCATCGTCATAGATCACAGTGTCTGTCAATGTTGACGGCGACCCTGTTGATCGAGATGTTAAAGCTGGTTGCGTACTAGCATCAGTACTATAGTCAAGAGCATCAGAGTGATCGCTGTTGTCAATAATATCAATACCGTCTATCAAGGTCTCGCCATTGCAATAAATAATAGGTGCCGGTAGTGTATCTATGCCTGTAGTAGACTCGAGGGATTCAGCTTTAAGCTTATCACGGTTATCTTTAGCTTTTTGATTATTGCTACGAGACCCATCAGTAGCAACATTATTAGCTTGTTCATATTGACTAGGTTTTGACGACTCAGCCTCAGTGAATGAGTCATCATAATGGCTATAAGCTGAATTATTATAATCAAGCAAACTGTTAGACAATAAAGACTGCATCAAGTAATCAGGGACAGTATCGGCTTTATCGATACTTTGTACCCCATATAATAAGACAGTGACTGGTGGCTCGCCATGCAGCATAGCATTAGTCAATAAGTTACGAATGAGGTGAGTCAGCATAGCCGGTTGACCATCAATGACGATATGCTCACCAATCAAAGTACTCTCAGAGAAATGTTGGCGCTCTTGATTGACTAAGTCATATAAGTCTAAGGTCTCTATTTGTTGCATCACATGACCCGCATCCAAACGGCTGACCAGCAAGATACTCTCGACCAAATCGTTTAGACCCGACAAGTCACGATTGATGGCTTGAGCGCGTTTATCAAACTTTGCTTTATTATCGCTGGGTAGCGGCTCAGTAAGCATATCCATAATTTCGATTTGCAAGCGGATACGAGTAATAGGGGTACGCAGCTCGTGTGAGGCATGGGCTAATAATAAGTTATTAGCATTGATTAGATGCTCAATCTTTTGCGCTGCTTGGTTAAAGCCACGTGCTAGTAGGGCAATCTCATCATTACCACGAGCATTCACTCTGACGCTAAAGTCGCCATCACCCAACTGTCCCATTTGCTGACTCATCTGGTTGATACGCCAAGTCATCGAGCGGGCAATCCACCACAGCGCACCCGACATGATCAATAGCAGTAATAAGGTGCCAGTGAATAAATTTAGTGCAGCAGACAACACAGGCTTTTTGGGCGGCAAGCGCGATTCGTATAGCAAAGTGTAGCCAGTACTACTATAAACCTGAGCTTGTTGGGTCGGCGGGGTATCTACAATAGAAGGGAATACGCGAGATAATAAAGAGGGCGTTGCTGGCAGCTCTAATGGCAAATCGCTATTATCAGTCTGCATCAACAACTTACCTTGATTGTCATACAAGCCCATTTTGGCTTGTAGCGACTCATCAAAGATATCGAAGCTTTTTTTTACTACTGCCAACATAAAGCGTGCTTGCAGTCTATTTTCTTTACTAACTGAGACATTGAGCTCTTGTAAAAAAGGGTCTATTTGTCCCAAAATTTGAGTCGCTAATACTTCAGAGCGAATACTAGCATCTTTGTCATGTACCAATTGAGTTAGCAATACCATTGCTACGGCAAATAAGATAAGTGCCAGCATGACGCTGGCAAATAGTCTGGCAAAAACAGAGTGAAACCCTAATTGCTGCATTAAATAGTCTCTATTATCATAAGCTCAGATCAATTTTTAGTACTTAATAACCCTCATTATAGCGGTTATTAAGCGCCAGTTTAATATTTATTAAACTTGATCAGTAGCGAATTGATAACCAACACCACGTACAGTAATAATGCGTTTTGGCTGGCGTGGATTATCTTCAATCAGCGCACGCAGGCGTGAAATGTGTACATCAATAGCGCGATCTATATTGTCTGAGCTATCATCATTAGGCATCGCTTGCCATAACTGTTCACGATTAAGTACTTTGCCAGAATGCGTGGCAAAATAATGTAACAACTGAAACTGATGGGTAGTTAGGCGTACTGGCTGCTCATCGATAGTGACTTCATGACTATCAGGATAGACACTCAAACGACCAAAAGTTAAGCTGTCTGACTGGCTTTCTGCTTGATTAGGCTGCTCGTGACGGCGGATAACAGCACGAATACGGGCTAGCAGTTCACGTGGCTCAAAAGGCTTAGAAATATAGTCATCAGCACCCATCTCTAGCCCTAGGACGCGATCGGTAGTATCGCCTTTGGCCGTTAGCATGATGATAGGTACTTTATTAGTCATATTGTTCTTATTGCCACGAACCTTCTGACAAACTTGCATACCATCCATATCTGGTAACATCAAATCTAAAACCACTAGATCTATATCACGCTCTTTGGTATCCAAGATATCTAAACCTTCTTGACCAAGACCAGCATGATGAACGTCATAGTAATTCATAGTTAAGTAATCGCTGATCAATTCAGCTAAATCTGGATCATCTTCGATCAATAATATCTGCTTGCTCATAAGGGGTCCTCTAATGTAGTGAGTAATAGTATAAGTATTAACGGTATCGTCTATAAAAATAATTAATGAGTCAACTGGCTATGGTTATATTTTTTGCTTTTTTAACGTAGCTTTTTTGTCTATCTGGCTGTTGATACAGCCGTAGGCTTTGATCCCACAGTCAGAGTTACTGCTATCTTGCCGAATTAACACCTCAGCAAACAAGACTTGGTTTGTTACTAATTCTACGCCATGTTACAGCTGCTGCTATTAAGCACTATAGCTTGAGGATTAATAGTGCTACTTTTATTGGTAATAATAGACTGAGCGTTAAGAAATAATGACTTTTTTACCAGCAGATTTCAGCGGTAGTTCTGCTAAGCAGATCAGGCTATCGTTATTAATACCAGCGATCAGATAGCGATCAGCAATAGGGTCATATTCGATAACTTCTACTGGTTGACGAGTGAGGCGTTGGTCTTGTTGAATAATCCAAACGTTGGCTGTCAAAGGCATAATAGGTCGATAAGGGGCGACTTTTAGCACTGACAAATCGACATCATGAATAGCGCTTTCAGGAACGATAGTCCCAACCTCTATCTGTCCATAGTCTACCCGACCATTCACTGCCACATTAGGTTTGAGCTTGCCACGGCTGGCTTCATTATCGATGATATGCACATAAACTTTCAGTTTATCAGGGCTATCACTGGCTAGCAGTTCACTGACTTGTCCAGTGAATTTATCATTCATACCTTTTCTGGTGAAATTGACGTTTTGACCTACAGAGAGTTGCGACTGCGCTTGCATAGGCACGGTTGCGATGAACTGTAGATTATTGTCATCCCCTAAACGCAGCAACGGGGTATTAGCCGCTATTTGCTGCGCTGCTGCTATATTGAGTCGATCTACCCGACCAGTAATAGGCGCTTTGACAGTTATCAGCTCTATGGTAGTCGCTTTAGAGGAAGGGGGCTGACCGACTTTTATTCTATCAGTCCCTTCATTAGTACTTGCATCAGTACTTGCATCAGTACCTTCATCGGTAACCTCATCATTTTGAGCCGATTGTTTAAGTGCTTGGCGCTGTACTACGAATAGGGGCGTTCCCGCTTCCACCCATTGACCTTCAGTCACTAATACTTGTTGCACTATTAGCGCTTGGGCTGACTTAAGACGAGCTTGTCTTATAGGTTCGATATCGCCTTGCAAGCCTAAACTTGGTTGATAGCGTGAAGGTTTGATACTTAAAATATGATTTTGACTCATAGTCACCGTCTCAGCATCAGCGACGATAGGCGAGTTTTCACTGTTAGGAGCAGGAGCAGAAACTTCATCAGTAGCTGGCTGACAGCCGACAATAAATAGCGTGCTTAATAGCAGCAGGCTATTTTTGCGATACGGTGATGTTTTTTTACTAGCTAGCATACTAACTCTCATCTTCACTACTACTGTTGTCATAAAGGTTATTTAATTATATAGACAAAGCGCAAGGGGGGAAACCAAACTGTCTACTTCAACTTGCAATTAAATATTATTAGTTGATGTCAGCACTGCCCAAAGTAGCAATAATCTGTCACTAGCAATCGCCACTACCAGTAAGCCGACTGGTCAAATATTAAGGGGCTAATTTTATAAACAATTTGAATATTAAGATAATGTGAATGATCAGTTTAGAATTTCTCTTAAAATTATAGATCCATTAAGTGTTATAGTTGTTTTTTAATTAGCAGACTATAGTCTATCAATAATATAGTAATCAATAACGATGTTAGTAATAATAACGGCTCTAAATAGGCTTCGATAGTAGAAAAATAGTAATATTAACCAAATGAAGCCATTTTTATAGCCAATAAAGATACTATTAAAAACCAGCTATTGTTCATAGGATAAAGATAATGGAAAATAATTTTGAAGGTTTAAAGGTGATGGTTATTGACGATTCAAAAACCATCCGCCGTACTGCTGAAACTTTGCTACAAAAAGCGGGCTGTGAAGTGGTGACGGCTGTTGATGGTTTTGATGCCTTAGCAAAGATTGTAGATAATAATCCAGACATTATTTTTATCGACATCATGATGCCACGTCTAGATGGCTACCAAACTTGCGCCGTTATTAAGAACAACCCTGATTACGCCAGCAAGCCAGTCATTATGCTGTCTTCTAAAGATGGCTTATTCGATAAAGCTCGTGGACGTATTGTTGGTTCTGATGAGTATTTAACTAAACCTTTTAGTAGAGATGAGCTGTTTGAGGCGATCAATCATTACTGTTAATAGTTAACGGTTCGCTTCTTCTAGCATCAAGGTTACCAGCTTCAATACCCCATTAATATTGACAGCTACTAAATACCTTGGGCGGTTCAATTATATATCTTCAAGGATATTATCGACAATTAAGGAATTCCCATGACAACGGTTCTAGTCATCGACGACTCACCATCTGAAATAGCAAAATTTCGTGACATGCTTGGCAAAAACAGCTATCAAGTCTTGGAGGCAGTTAATGGTGAGCAAGGTTACCAAATGGCTACTGAGCATTTGCCCGACGTTATCTTGATGGATGTGGTGATGCCAGAGATGAATGGCTTTCAAGCTACTCGTAAAATAACCCATGACAAAACCACAGCCCATATTCCGGTGGTGATGATCAGTACCAAAAATCAAGAGACTGACCAAGTTTGGGGTAAACGTCAAGGCGCAAAAGAGTATTTGACTAAGCCTATCGATGAATCTGAATTGATGCGGATTATGCGTATGGTAATGGAGTAAAGGGTGGCTTCTAGAGGGTTCATTGAACTACTGCGTCTAGCAGATTTAGCTCAAGCACGTCTTAGTGGCCGTCAAAGCGGACAAGATTATGACTGGCGAGGGGTGGTATTTGAGCTTGGTGGTCAGCGCTTAGTTGCCCCTATAGGAGAGGTGTCGGAGGTGCTTACAATGCCTGAGTACACTCGTATGCCGCTCGCGCAACCTTGGTTATTAGGTGTTGCTAATGTTCGTGGACGCTTGTTGCCACTGACTGACTTATGCAAATTATTATCAGTGCCCAGTCAGTTGCCAAAAATGAACCAACGTAAAGTGATCGTCATCGATCATCATAGCTTATTCTCCGGATTGATCGTCGATCGAGTGTTGGGTATTGAGCAGTTTACTCGTCAACAGTACTGTGCTGAGCCTATAGATATTCATTCGCCATTTGCTCTTTATAATCATGGCAAGTTTCTAAAAGACCAACAGGATTGGTTTATTTTTATGCCAAGTTTATTAGCACAAGACCCACGCTATAGTGATGCGGCAATATAAAGGAATAACCACAATGAATGATATGACGAAAAGCGCTGTACTTAGGGTTAATAAACCTGTGCTTGCTACTGAAGAAAACGATAATAAATGGAAAGTTTTATTAGGGTTTTTTGCCTTAGTGAGTGGGGCTTGCTTACTATGGATGATCCATTCTCTAAATTCAGTAAGCCAGTATTTAAGTAATTTTAATCAAGCAGTCTTACTACCGTCAGTAGTGTTTTTATTAGGCTTGCTGTGCGCGGTATATGCTTTAGCTCAACTATTCAAACAGCGGGGTAGTAGTGAGCGGGATTTGATTGAAAAAGAAACCTTACGTCGTCGTCAAGAGGCCGAAATAGAGTCGGAACGCGCCCGCCAAATCCAACAGGAAAATGAGCGTAACCAGATGGCTATTTTGCGCCTACTAGATGAATTGGGGGATTTAGCAGAAGGGGATTTGACGGTTAACGCTACTGTATCAGAAGATTTTACTGGTGCTATTGCTGACTCAGTTAACTTCGCTATCGATCAGTTGCGTCAGCTGGTATTAGTTATTAATAGTACCGCTGACCAAGTTTCTCAATCCTCGGAGCAAACCCAGCTCAAAGCCGGTGAACTGGTAGCAGCTTCCGAGCTACAAGCCCAAGAGATTACTGGGGTGTCAGCAGCCATTAGCGATATGGTGATATCGATTGACCAAGTATCGACTAACGCTACTGAATCAGCGACTGTCGCTGAGCGCTCTGTTGCTATTGCCTATAACGGAGCAGAAGTAGTCCAGCGTTCAATCGAAGGTATGAACGTTATTCGTAACCAGATTCAAGAGACCTCAAAGCGTATTAAACGCTTAGGTGAGTCCTCACAAGAGATTGGTGATATCGTCAACTTAATCAACGACATTGCCGATCAGACTAACGTTTTGGCACTCAATGCCGCTATTCAAGCATCGATGGCAGGGGAGGCTGGACGAGGATTTGCGGTGGTGGCTGACGAAGTACAGCGTCTGGCTGAGCGCTCAGCCAAAGCAACAAAGCAGATCGAGACTCTGGTTAAAACCATTCAAGCTGATACTAGTGAAGCAGTGATATCGATGGAGTCCACCACCTCAGAGGTTGTGCGTGGCGCACGTTTGGCAAAAGATGCAGGTGAAGCCCTAGAACAAGTACAAAACGTCTCTAACACTCTTTCCGATCTGATTCAAAACATCTCCAATGCTGCACAGCAGCAAGCGCAATCAGCTGGTCAAATCTCCAGCACCATGACCGTTATTCAAAACATCACTTCACAGACCTCTGCAGGCACTATGGCGACCGCCCGTTCGGTAGGTGAGCTAAGTGCAATGGCAGGAGCATTGCAACAGTCGGTTACAGGCTTTAAGTTATCAAATAATAGCTAGCGCTTTGATATAGAAAATAGAGCTTTGATGACAAAAAATAGAGCTTTGACGATAAAAAATAGAGCTTTGACGATAAAAAATAGAGCTTTGATAATAGAAAGTAGCTTCTCTATGACAGCGTATATATAGGCATTGAGCAGCCAAATATACCGAGCGCTTACAGCTATTTGCTGAGTCATAACTAGTGTTAAATTAACAGTATTGTTGGGTCATAAATATAGTCGCTAAAAGAAACAACTGGCAATAATTGGTGTTTTAATAAGTTAGGATAGTCCTATGAAAATCCAGTCAAATGAAATTCTGAGGCTTGAATGGCTTTTGCCGCTACTCGATCAGCAACTAGCGCGAGTACTCGATGGCTGGCAACATAGTAGCGTTGCTGTTGACACTATGTCAGCGCACTATCAGCAAGTTGCTAGTACTTTAGTTATGGCCAATCTGCCAAGGTTGAGCCATTTAGCCAGTAAACTTAGCCAGCTGGCAGCAGTAGCTGAGCACACTTCGTTGATAGCACGCTTAAAAAGTCTAGGTTATTTTGCCCATCAGCTGCTCAGAAATGAACTAAATTATTATGTACAGAATGGGTATTATCATCGGACGGTGATCGATAGTACTGTTGATGAGATCAGCCAAACGCTGTTGTCCATAGGACAGTTAGAAGCAGCAAGGTTGGCTGTGCCAGATAGTGCTGAAGTTAATTATGCCAGTAATACTCACTATATTAATAAGTCATTAATAAATCAAAGTGCTACTGATGTCTTGCGTTATGACGATAGTGGTGAGGTAGTAGCCAGCGGTCAGTTGCAGACAACTGCTACTGAGTCCGATACTGAGTCCGATACTGAGCAAGCAACAGTCCATAAAGCACCAGTAGAGGACACTAGTCGTCATAGCTTTATGGCTCAAGCTACAGAAATCACTAGTAACTTGCAGAGTTTTTTCCTAATTTGGGCAGAAGAGCCAGAAGATACAACTGCATTGACTGAAGTTAGAAGAAACTTCTATACGCTACAACAGTCTGCGCAGAGTGTCGATGCTGATAATATCAGCCATTTGGCAGGCCAGCTTGCTGAGCGGTTAGCGCAAGTATTGGCGGGTACTGTAATTATCAGTGATGACTTAATGATGAGTGCGCGACAATTAATACAGCAGCTGCCAAGCTTAATCACTGATTTTTTAGCGTCACAAACGTCACCTGTAGATGGGACTAACCTAATACAACAAAGTGATAACTTAATATTGGAATTGCCAATAGCTACTAGTATCAATAATGCTCAGGTAGATGGCTTCGACGATATAAAGGCAACTCTTGAAGTGTGCAGTCACTATAAGCATCAGTCTTTAGAGTCAGACAGTAGTGATAAGCAAGCACTAACAGCTACGACGCCCCACAGCGTTAATATTCCAGATTCGCAAGCGCAAATGCCCACTGAGCTTTTATATTTTATAGAGCAAGTAGCGCCCATGCCTGCAGATACTAACGTTATAGATCCTGATATCAAAGAGATATTTATTGAGGAAGCCAAAGAAGTATTGGCTGAGATCCAGCCGTTATTCACGCTATGGCGCCAAGACCCTAATGAACTTAAAGAACTAGTAGATATTCGTCGTGGCTTTCACACCTTAAAAGGGTCAGGACGCCTAGTTGGTGCTAATTTTAGTGCCGAGCTGGCAGGGTCAATTGAACATCTGCTTAATCAGTTATTAGCACAGAGTATTAGCGTTTCTAGAGATGTTGAGCAGTTAATTATGGATGTGTTGAGCTGTTATCCACAGCTGCTTACTACTTTTGCTGAAAATAGAGAAGACTATCCAGCTGACGCATTGCTATGGGTGGCTTGTGCTAATGCTTATAGCCAAAGTAAAGCGCAAGAATTTAGCTACTATGCTTGGGGTAAGCAGAGGCTAATAGCTAGGGCGCAATTGGTCAGTGATATGGATATTATCACCGTCAATGAGCAGACTGATAGCCATGCTAATGCTAGTCTACAAACGATTTATTCTGTTAATGAGATTATGGCGGAAGCGGTTGTAGTAGTCACCCCGCAAAGTAAGGCAGAGCAGGCCTTTTACCAAGTATTTAGCGAAGAGGCTCATAGTTTATTACAACAGATCACTGATTTTGTGCAGGCTAATGAGCAGCAGAGCCAGGTTGAAGTCAGTGATAAAATTGTCCGCGCCTTTCATACTTTGCGTGCGGCCTCTGGCTCTAGCGCTTTGCTGGCTATTAGTGAAGTCAGCGCTACTATTGAGCAAAGTTTAGAGCAGCTACAACAGTGTGATATACCTATGACTTCGCAGCATTTGCAGGCCCTTACCCAATCGGTGGCATTGATAACCAGCTATTTGAGTCGCTACGATAAAAACATACAACAGCAAGCCAATACTGTTAGTGATGATCCACAAGGCTATCAAGATTTGGCCTCTCTACAAGCTATGCTCGATGACTATGAGGAGGAGGCGCTAGTCAATGACCGTCTATTAAACATTACTCACTTATTAGACGGTGATATTGATGCTTTATTAGATGCTGAGTGGCAGTTAGATGCTGCACTAACTACGCAATCAGAGCCAACAGCAAATGCGCTAAGTACTACCGACGATTTACAGCGAATCCATAGTTACATTAGCCAGATGCGCCAGCAGATTGTGCAACTAACCGCAAAGACCGGACAGTCACCGAAGTTCACCATTTTGCTCGCAGCTTTAGATAATGCGTACGCTTATCTTGATAACCAGCCAATGAGAGCGACTGATGCGCAAGTGCGTAACGCCCTGTTAAATGGTCATGCGCAGCTGGTCGGTTTATTCGATGCCTTAGCAGGCAGTATGTCGCTAAAGATTGATACGCAAGTAGTTGAGAGCTTATATGCTATTAGTAGGCAAGTCGGGCAAGCTACTAGGGAACAGCCAGCAGAAGTAAACCTTATAGTGCCAAAAAGCCAGCGCTCTATTGAGCCACTAGTGGTAAATAATAAGGACAGGCAAGGGCTGGACACGCTAAAACATACTACCAGTATCAAGCAGCTGATTGCTGACTCATGGCCGAATGGACAGCCCGACCCTGATATCCTAGAGGTTTATTTAGAAGAAGCTGATGAGTTAGTCAGTAGTAGTAATAACTATCTACAGCAGTTTTTGCTACAGCAGTTTTTGACTGATGATCAAGACACTGAGGCTCTACAGTCACTACAGCGTAATTTGCATACTGTTAAAGGCGGCGCTCGTATGGTAGCGGCCAATGGTATTGCGGATTTGGCGCACGAGATGGAGACAGTGTACGAAAAGCTGGCCAAGCAGCGCCGGCCAATTACCAAGATGCTGTCCGAGCTCCTTACTGCTTGCTATGACTGGATAATTGACGCTATTTTTATTCTTAGGCAACGAGTTAATCCGTATAGGCCAACAGCATTGATTGAAGCATTAAAACAATTTAGTGCCGATCCTGAGGGATTAAAGCAAATCCCTAATCACTCATTGCAGGCGCAGCGTGACGCTATTATAGCTGCTAAAGCTGAGCGCAAGCCCCAACAGTCAGCTACTAATATTGATCAGATGCCAGCAATGACGGGTAGCTTTGCTGAGCAAGGTGACAAGAATAGTAGTACAGAGATGATTAGTATCTCAAGTAGTTTGGTCGAGCAGATGATTAATCTATCTGGTGAATCAGCGATCAACCGTGCTCGTATTGAGATGGGTATGAGCAGCTTGACTACTAGTATCGAGGAGATGGGTACTACCGTTCAGCGTTTGGCCGATCAGCTGCGCCGTATGGAAGGTGAGCTTGAAGTGCAGATACTGGCACAGATCGATGAAGAGCTGCTTGATAATAAAGACTTTGACCCTTTAGAATTGGATCAATATTCATCGTTGAATCAATTGTCTAAATCTTTAAGCGAATCGGCTTCGGATTTAGTCGATATTAATAGTACTTTATTAGAAAAGACTCGTGATAGTGAAAGCTTATTATTACAGTTATCGCGCACCCAGACTGAGCTGCAAGATGGCTTGATGAAGTCGCAAATAGTACCTTTTACTCGTCTTACCCCTCGTCTTGAACGTATAGTGCGTCAAACTGCCAACGAACTCAATAAATCTGTCGAACTAACTATCATCAATGCTGATGATGAAATGGATAGAAATATTCTTGAGCGTATAACTTCACCGCTTGAGCACATGCTCAGAAATGCAGTTGATCACGGTATCGAAGACACGCAAACGCGCTTGCAAGCGGGCAAAGAGCGTAACGGTCATATTACTTTAGAGGTACTGCGCGAAGGTAGTGAAGTGATCATTCATCTCACTGATGATGGTTGCGGTATCGACGTTGAGGCAGTACGTAAAAAAGCCATCGCCAAAGGCTTGATTGATAGTAATGACGATACGCTTAGTGACTTAGATGTGATGCAGTATATTTTTAATGCTGGGCTTAGCACTACTGACAAACTGACCCAAATATCTGGTCGTGGTATGGGTATGGATGTAGTCATTAGTGAGATTCGTCAATTAGGCGGTATAGTATCTGTATCGTCTGAGCCTGGACAGGGCTCGCAGTTCACTATGCGAATACCTCTGTCGGTGGCCATCTGCGATGCTTTAGTAGTGCGAGTAGCTGATCATTATTATGCTATTCCACTAGTACAGATCGAGCGGATAGTAAGAGTCAAGCCAGAGCAGCTTTATGACTACTATCAGTCAGGAGCCGCGAAGCTAGCTATCGAAGACCGTGACTATCGTATTCGTTATTTGAACGAGATACTCTGCGGTAATAAGTTTAATGAGCTGCTGGTTACTACTAATACTAGCTTACCTTTGATTATCATTAAAAGTCGCACTGGACAGAATCTTGCCCTACAAGTGGATCAGATTGCAGGCTCGCGTATCGAAATAGTAGTTAAGCCGTTAGGCCGTCAGCTATCACCCATAGCTGGTATATCTGCGGCTACTATCATGGGTGATGGCTCAGTGATGTTTATCTTAGACTTAATAGCGCTGATGAGAAATGCACCGTCGCAACCAGTGATAAATTCAGTGCTTACTACTGATGAGCTTAGCATGACAGTACAACCTACCATATTAGTAGTTGATGACTCAGTGACGGTACGCAAAGTTACTTCACGCTTCCTTGAGCGTCAAGGTATCAAAGTACTTATCGCTAAAGACGGAATCGAGGCTATAGAGACTTTACAACAGACTACTCCAGACTTGATATTGCTAGATATTGAGATGCCACGGATGGATGGTTTTGAAGTGGCCACCCAAATAAGACATAGCAAGCACTCGCAGCATATTCCTATTATTATGATCACTTCACGCACGGGCAAAAAGCATCGTCAGCGTGCGTTTAAGATTGGCGTCGATGACTATATAGGCAAACCTTTCCAAGAAAAACAACTGCTAAAAAAGATAAAGTCATTGCTAGCTCATAAAGTAAGCTTAGATTAGCAAGCATAGCTTTATTACTGTTGGTTAACTCCTTAGCCATTGAAACCTTTGAATTCATCGTGAGTAGCTTATGGACCAGATCATAAAACATTCATTTGAAGCCGTCAGCCTATTGACCACTGCTAGAGGCAGGCTAGACGTTACCATGATTCCTGCTTACAATCAGCCCGACTGGCTTATACCCAGTAGTCTTATTCTTGCTATTGATAGTTATCAGCAATGGACTGATCATTATTTATGGCAACAGCAACAACTGCCAGTCTTTCACCTGCAAGCGCCTGAGCAAGCGGTAGATAAAATAATTATTATAGAAGGTAACACTGCCAAGCAGCGCATGGCTTTACAGACTGCAGGAGAGTTGCGCCAAATACAGTTGTGTATCTCTGAAGTTCGAGATATAGTCTTACCAAAACATTATCAGCAAACGTCTACTGCCGATAGTATTGCGGATAGTACTATTGAGACTAGCTATCAAGGCTATCAAAGCCACACAAGCTCAGAGCCTACTATTGAGCGCAATGCGCTAGATAATAACGCTGGTGACTATCAACAATTGACAGAAGAGAATATAATCAGTTATTTATTGCAAACGGTAATGATTGATGAACAGCCTTATCTAATAGCTGATTTGGATAAAATTGCTCATCAATTGCTTGCAGCAGTTGATTAATTACCATGCCTAAGCCAAATAGTCGCAAGGCTGTTGGCTAATTCCTCTAAGTAAAAACCTGCTCAATATTCCTTTATCCAATACAAGCCCAGTTAATAAAAAGGTATTTTATGAACAATGCCAGTATACAGCCGAGTAAGTGGCCGGTTAGCAGTCGAATATTTCATTGGATAAGCGCTCTATTATTGCTAGTGACTTGGTTGCTAATGGTAGTATACCAGTACACTGAAACTAAGCTATATATAGGGCTGCACAAGGCTTTTGGTATTAGCGTATTGTGTTGGATGATAGCGCGAGTTCTCAATCGGATATTGACCAAAGCACCAGCCCCTGTACCTATGCCTAAATGGCAAATGCTAGTATCGCAGTTAAATCACTTTGTTCTCTATGCGTTATTGATTGCCATGCCCATAGCTGGCTTATTGATGTCGGTTTATGGTGGTCGCCCAGTGGATATTTTTGGACTGTTTCAAATCCCCGTCTTCGTCACTCCCGATCGCAGTGCCGCACGATTATTTGATGATATTCATACTAATATTATTTGGCCGATGATTATAGCTTTTACCGTATTGCATATAGGCGCTGCGCTATATCATCAGTTCTTTATGAAAGACAAGCTTATCAACCGCATGAAATAATGAGCTTTGCGTACCTAGCACTAGATTGTAGTTAGGGCTGAAAACTACAGCTAAAAAATCTCTACAAAAAAAGCCCTACACATAACGAGTAGGGCTTTTGTTATAAAGACGGTCTGCTAGCCTGTTACTTTTTGTGTTCAGGCAAGCTGATATTCATCTCTAATACATCTAAGCTGTCTTCAGAGCGGTGATTAATATTAACATCATCAATCTGTACGCCATTGACATACTTATTAACCACTTCTAATATCTCACGTTTCATCTTTTCGATACGATCAGCCGTTAAGCGATTGTTTAGACGATTTTCGCTAGCGACAATAACCTTTAGACGTTCAGTGGCCATATTAGCGCTACCGGAGCTAGTGTCATCTGCACCGAATAGATTACTCCAAAATCCCTTTTTCTTACTCATTACTAACCTCCAAACCAGCGCTGAAATAGACTCTTTTTCTTAACATCAATATGACGCAATGGTCTCTCTTCTCCTAGGAAACGAGCGACAATATCGTCATAACATTGTCCAGCTACTGAGTCAGTATAATGAATGACTGGTTCACCATGGTTTGAGGCCTCAAGTACAGCGTGACTCTCAGGAACGACACCTAATAAAGGTACTTTTAGAATGTCATTAGAGATAGTATCGATGTCCATCATCTCATTAGCCGCCGCACGTTCAGCATTATATCGAGTAATGATAAGATGCTCACGGATAGTTCCTTGACCTTCTTCGACCTTTTTAGTACGGCTTTGTAAGATACCTATTATGCGATCAGAGTCACGTACTGATGAGATCTCAGGGTTAGTAACAATGATAGCTTCATCAGCATGGTACATAGCTAATTGTGCACCGCGTTCGATACCAGCTGGTGAGTCACAAATGATATAGTCAAATTGTTTTGACAGCTCAGCCATGACTTCTGACACCCCTTCGTCAGTTAGGGCATCTTTATCACGGGTTTGGCTAGCAGGTAGAATAAATAAGTTTTCTAATTGCTTGTCTTTGACTAACGCTTGCGATAAACGGGCATTACCGTTAATGACGTCAACGAAGTCATAAACGATACGATTTTCACAACCCATAATCAAGTCTAGATTACGGAGGCCAACATCAAAATCGATAACCACTGTTTTATAGCCACGTAGTGCTAAACCAGCGGCAAAAGAAGCGCTAGTGGTGGTTTTGCCCACACCGCCCTTACCTGAAGTGATTACAACAATCTTCGCCACGATGGCACACTCCTATTAATCAATGGGATGTCTATTAAATAAGACAATATAATAATCGGTAAAACAGTTAAATATAAACATCAGCTTTCTATAAGAATAGCCCTCTAAAAGACAGCCATTCACTATAGCTAAGTGCTAGATAATCTAAAGACAGTATAGATGTTTTCTAAAAGCGTAAGCCTAGCATAAATAAACAAAAATTTATAGCTAGTCACTACCCAACATAAGTAATTTTAATCGATAACGGCATAAAATAATTAGCATAAAGTAATATTTTTATTGTACTACCTTTTTGCAAGTATCAGCTATCTGTATAACTAAGGTTTGCATTAAAAGTTTAGGGTAGCGCCTAGTAGCACCTGGTGCTCAAATAAACTTGATTCATCATCAAGTAAAAGCTTGTGCTACCTTGACTAAGCAACTAAGCAACTAAGCAAGGGTAGCACTAATAACTATAAGCTATATATCTTCCATAACTTTAAAGACTAAACCTTCTCCTTCAACGAAGCGTACTTGTACTGACTTATCGATAACATGTGCTGGTAAATTGTCTCGTAAGCAATAAGTGCCTGCCACAGAGACTAACGAAGGGTTGAATGCTTGACAGAATATACGAGCATCCTTATCACCAGTAGCGCCTGCTACTAAGCGTCCTTGAGCACGGCCATAGACATGCAGGCTATTATCAGTGATAGCTTCAGCACCGCTATTGATACTATTAGTTAGGATCAAATCACCACCGACATGGTTCAGGCTTTGGCCTGAGCGTAACATTTGATCATAGATAAGACTAGTGATCTGCTCTGCGCTTATCAGAGTTTCTGGAGTCATAACCGCCGCATTTAGCGTATTTGTATTGGTCTCTGCAAACCTCTCAGCGCCTTCAGTAGCTGTACTGCTATCGGCAGGCTGAGCCACTGGCGTCTGTAGAGCCGTTTTTTTACTAGGTAAAATACGTTCGATGCGTTTGCCATCAGCAGGGAATATAGCCAAACGTTGGCTACGGGCCTGTTGCTCTAATAGTCCTTTTACTACACCAATAGGTTGTAGCCCCCAAGACCACAAGAGGTCTACTAAAGCAGGCAAGTCCTGTTCGACATCGCTATCAATGAGGACAGGGATATTACTGGTTTTGTTGCTAAGCATAGCGCCCAATTGGGCATCAATAATGCTCAAATCGCTAGTAGTTATTTGCAGACGAGAAAAAGTAAGCATTTTGCCATAAAAAGTCACAGCAGGAGTAGCTTGCTCGGCGTTATCCAAAATCGTCATAAAGTCAGTCCTTAAAAATACTGGTAGCGCTTTAATAACGAACCAGCTTGGCCAATTTAGCCAGTTCAGTTAGGTTATTAACGCTATATCAGGCCGATCATTTGTTAAAGTTGTTTTCGCTAGTATGTTAAATCAATTGACGGCTAAAACAATAGCCGATAACTAAAATTTCAGCATATCTTGGTATTTCCATTGCTGTACTTTTATTTGTGCCTCAAACTCGGTCAAACTATCAGTGACAATACTGGCTATTAAAGTATCGAGTGCCGTATTATTGATATCAATATGAGCAATGCTGTGTGCAATGCTAACTATCAGGCTATCAACAAGCTCAGGATCCAGCAAGCGTTCATTTAGCGAGTAGACCACGTTTTCACCAACACTATGACCGATACTCTGTAGTTGTGATTCAATCAAGCTACCAGCAATAGGGATCAGGCGTAATAACCGATGTAACTCAGGAGTATTAGCGATACCATCTTCAATCGCATTACCGACCTCACTGGCAAGTTTATTACCAGCTGGTGATTTACCTGAGAGCTTCTGTAGCTCTGGGACTAGTTGCGTGCGTAACAATGATAACAAAACGGCTTCCATGTCATCGCGATTGCTATCAACTAAATTTCCTATCAGCGACTTTTGCATAGCGGAGTCAGTAAGCTGCTGTCGATAGTTATGAATAGTAGTCAAGATGACGCGGTCAGACAGCTCTTCTAATAATAAGTTGATATAGAATTTTATACGATCGATCCAAGGCTGTGGCAACACTTGATAGCCTAATTGGTATAGACGTCGACCAATAATGACCACCCGAAATAAACGCAATGCACGCAGCTGTGGAAAACAACCAAGCAGTTCATACCAATGGATAAAGGGAAAGAAAAACCAACGATAATAGACTTGTTGCTTAATAGCAATAGCCCAACGTATTAGCAGCTCAAAAATCAAAAATATAGTAAAAAATCCACCGGCAGTACGTAAAGGTATGTGCAACGCATTCTGATACCAATTGAGTCCATCACTAAGCATTAGCCAACTGGCAACCTTGATACTGAAGTTACTCATCAAAATCGCATCCAAGCTGATCAATAACAGATCAATACTGATAGCGATAATCATCGTAATATCATAGCTCAGTTTAAGGTAATTCGGTTTAGGATCTAGAGGAGGCTTAGCATTGTCGCTGGATTTGACGGGATTATTAGTTAGCGGATCGCTTGCTGGCTTGGGTAGCGTCTTAGAGTCAATAATCGAGTGGGCAGAAGAGGCGGGCACAGTCAGACCTTAAGTTGAGTGAATGTTACTATTGCAGTGCTATGACTACATGAAGGGCTATGGCTACAATAGTAACGCTACAAAACTAGATATGCCAGTGCTTATAAACCAATAGGGCAGTATTGATAAGTTTGCATATTAAAAACAATACTCTGTAGAGAGTCGCTAGTACAGTCTCCAGCTTGAAGCGACTGGATTGTGCCTACTAGCCACTGTTAGTATTATTCCTAATAGCATGGATTGTTAAGCGGCTTACGGAGAAGTAATAACCCTGTGAGCATTCAGCATTGCTAGCACTAATCCTGCGCACAAAACAGCAGGGTGAATAGCGCTAATCGTAGGCCTATTTAGCTGTAGAGTCCTCTGCGAACTCAGCAAGCATCTTGCTAATCAACTTATCTTTTTGTTGCCAAGCATCGTCCAACCAGTCAAACAGCTGAGCTTTGATAGCTTCGTCTTCCTCATAGCTGCCTGATTCAACTTTGTCAAACAGGTCTTTTGGCATTTTAATGTGGCGAACATCAACCCCCAAACGCTTGATATTACCTTTCCACAAGTCGCTATAAGTGGGCACTCCATCAGGATAAACGATGGTCATGTCTAAGATACCATCTATATTTTCCCCTAGGGCGTTAATAGCTAGCGCTAGGCCGCCAGCGCGAGGTTTTAATAGGTGCTGATAAGGAGACTGCTGCTTGTCATGCTTAGCTGCGGTAAAGCGCGTACCTTCTAAATAATTAAGTAAAGTAAAAGGCTTATTTTTCAGTAAGGCACAAGCGCGTTTGGCCTCGATGATATCTTTACCTTTTAGAGCGGGGTTCTTAGCTACCGCTTCTTTAGAGTGCCGGCGCATCATCGGAAAGTCTAAAAAGTAAAAGGCTTGTCCAACTACAGGGATATAAATTAGTTCAAATTTGGTGAAAAACCGCGTCAAAGGTAAGCGTTTCGCACTAATATACTGCACAATGCTAGTATCAACCCAAGACTGATGATTGCTAATTAGCAGATACTTACCTTCAGGATGGACGTCGTCAGGTAAACTAATGCGCCAATCTCTATCCGGCAACATAGTATCTATCATGTCGTTATTGCTACCGATCCAGCGATTAGTGATTTTGATAACTTGATCATCGGCAGTTTGCGAACCGGTGATGACCTTAGTTGCACCCATAACCCATAAAGGCACACTTGCTCGAAAGCTGCTTCTAGTGATGACTCCTGCAGCAGTGACTAATGACACGGCTTGGCCAAGCTTCGGTGAGCGTTTATGCAAGTTTCGAACAGAAGAGGCGATGCTCATATAAAATCCTTTTTTTTACAATAGCGGTCTAAATAGCTGTTTAATAGTTATTTGTTATCAAAATAGATTAGCTGATTTTAGCAGAAACGAACCATAGAATATCTGCTTAAAGATGACTTGTAGTAGCAAATATGAACGATGATTTAATCTGCTTTAAGGCTAAAGGCAACTGGCACTGTTATTAGCTACTCCGATCTCGCTATAATTGTCTACAACCGCCTTAATAACACGTTAGCTGTAAGATTTCATGCACTTTATATACATAGATGTGACAAAATATTACACACGGATAGATTGAGATTGCGATAATAATGACGGATATGAAAGAACCTTCATAAATAAAGAACAAGCATCAAGCAAAACTTATTATAAAGCTAACTTTGCACTTAAGAGGAAAAATTATGCGTAACCAAATTATGATTTTAGCAGTAGCATCAGGTCTAGCTCTTAGTGGTTGTACTACTGATCCTAGTACTGGACAACAGCGTCTAAACAAAACTGCTATCGGTACTTTAGCAGGCGCAGCAGGCGGCGCAGTTATTTCTAAAGCAACAGGTGGTAACAAAACTGGTCGTGATGCCGCTATTGGTGCAGCATTAGGAACGGGCGTTGGCTATTACATGGAACGTCAAGCTAAGCAGCTTGCACAGCAAATGGCCGGTACTGGTGTAACTGTTACGCCAAACGCTAACGGTAACATCGATTTAGTTATGCCTGGTAGCATCACTTTCTCATTCGATGACGCTACTCTAAACTCATCGTTCAAGCCAACGCTTAATAAGCTTGCTTCTACTATGAAAGAGTATAACCAAAATACTATCACTATCGCAGGCCACACTGATAGTAAAGGTGCTGCTGCTTATAACCAAGGTCTATCACGTGACCGTGCTTATGCCGTTGCTAACTACTTAACTGCTAATGGTGTACCAAGCAGCCGTATTAATGTAGTAGCTTATGGTGAGTCACGTCCAGTTGCTGATAACAACACTGAAAATGGTCGTCAACAAAACCGTCGTGTTGAGTTAACTATTAACTCTCCACAGAGCGTTAATTAATCTAGCTTTATATATAGTAATGTCATAAATAGACAACTATAGAATAACAGCAATTAAAAAAAGGTCAGCATAGCGCTGGCCTTTTTTTTGTCTTTTTTTCTACTTTTTCTAAATAATCCTGTGGTTTTACTAGGGTTTAGTACGGTTTGATCCTGCATAAATATCCCTAGCTACAGTCGGCTAATTAACGCCATCCAAAGCCAAGTTACAGATTTTTAATATATAGTTGATAATCGTTATCAATATCATTATAATTTGGATGATTAACATCAATGATCATGAGCTGAATGCTAAATTATTCTCTATAATTCTTCAAGGATATGTATGACTATCACTACCACGACTAACCGTAAGATTTTGCCGACAACTTTAGCTGCGGCGCTTGCCGGTATCTTGCTGTTGTCAGGCTGTACTAAGCAGGCTGATGATACGGTCGCTACTGATAATCAAACGCAGACTCAAAAGGTAGCAGATAGTGCAACTACACCTAATGCTCAGCAAGCTAATATTGATAGATTACTGATCAGCTATGCTGATATGGCCCACGCCGCCTATAAAGACTCTCTTGATACGGCAAAGCTCTTACAGACCGCAATAAATACATATGTGGATACGCCTACTGAGGCTAATCTTGAAGCAGCAAAAGTCGCCTATAAAGCAGCACGCCTACCTTATTCACAAACAGAGGTTTTTCGTTTTGATGAGGGGTTTGTGACTGCTAATGATAAGCGTAAGATAGCCAATATCGATGGCTGGGAAGGGCAAGTAAATGCGTGGCCACTTGATGAAGCGTTAATTGATTATGTGAGCGACAGCTATGAGGGTGAATATAATAGCCCAGATAATATTATCAATAGTGACAGTATTAGTGTCGGCAGCCTAAAGCAAGACACTAGCACTATTACTCCTGAACTATTAGTCGAGATGAATGAGATTGGTGGCAGCGAAGCTAACGTGACTACTGGTTATCATGCGATTGAGTTCCTGTTATGGGGCCAAGATACTAATGGTGTTGGTGAAGGGGCAGGTACGCGTCCATTCACTGATTATATTACCACTGATGGTCAGTGCACTAGCGGTGAGACTACTAATACAGACGCCAGTGTTTGTACCCGCCGTGGTCAGTACTTGAAGGCGGCAACTCAACTATTAGTCGATGATTTAAGCGCCATGGAAGCTCAGTGGCAGGCTGAAAGCGAAAATACTTTACGTAGCGATATGATAGAGCGTAAAAATGGTAATGCGGTACGTCAGGTTATGTATCAAATGGGTAGTTTAGCTCTTGGTGAATTGGCTTCTCAGCGTATGCAAGTTGCCTTTGTCACTGGTTCGACTGAAGATGAACATGACTGCTTTAGTGATTTGACTCATCTGAGCTACGCTAATAATGCCCGTGGTATTCAAAATATCTTTAATGGTAACTATAAGACAGTTGCTGGCAAGTCGATTGGTGGCTATGGTATCAAGCAGTATCTTATAGATACTGAGCACAAAGATGCGGCTGATAAACTGACGGCAGACTTCAAAAACGTAGAAGATGCCTTTAATGTAATCGTTGAAAAAGCTGAAAAAGACGGTATCAAAGTTGATCAAATGATCGCTACAGTTGGTCAGGCCAGCAAACACAATATCTCAAGCGAGGAGCAAAATAAGCGTCGTGGCTGGATTGAGAATGGTATTAGTAGTTTGCAGCAGCTGACTGCAGGCATTGAAAATGCGGCTAGTGCTATCGGTATCGATAACTTAGATGCTGATGCAGGCTCACCATTATAAACTCACCATTATAAACTCAGTATTATTGGCCTAGATTTGCTCATTAGTGATCTTAATTTTCTATCTTATTTATGGTTAATAAATGCCTGATAAGTCGCTATTAGTTAATGAGAATTATTTTGATGACCATATGATTTAGGTATAATAAGCACGTTGCTAATATTAGTTGGTAGCGTGCTTTTACCCTTTTGACAGTTCTACAGTAAAGCTAAAGAAATCTTTATGAGCTCTATAAAGGCGCTACAGCCAGCTTTTAGTTTTTTATCTACTCAGGCTGATAAGCACTCCTTTAGCTCTTATCCTAAGCTAGTATTTATAGCGCCCAGTTACATGATGAAGACCACCCTAATGTCAAAAAAACTATCAACTCATAACTATACTAAGCTGTCGTTAGCGCTAGGGTGTGTGCTAGCTATTAGTGCTTGTCAGCCAACTGATAGCGCGTCCAAACAAGAGTCTTTAGCGAGCGCTGATAAAAGCTCGTCTGCAGCCTTATCTGTTGAGCGTAGCCAAACTATTGAAGGGCTGGCTGGTGTACCCTTACAGCAACTAGCTACTTTTGATCCGCAAGAAATTAAACAAGGTGGTGATACTGGTATTACTATCACTAGCTCTGAGAGTTATTCAAAACCTTCGTCGAACCTATCGGCTTCACGTAAAGGCAACTTTTTTATTGGTAATGCGTTCTTTAAGCAGCCTTGGGTGATCGCGCCTGCTAGTACTGACAGTCGTGATGGCATTGGAGCATTATTCAACGTTGCTGCTTGCCAATCCTGCCATGTAAAAGATGGTCGCGGCCATGCGCCAATGACTAGCGAGGATGATGCTGATAGCTTATTGATTCGTTTGGCTATGCCGGCTACTACTGACGAGCAACGTCAGCAGTTACAGCAGTCGATGATCGAAAAAGTAGCGCATCCTATGTATGGCGGTCAGTTGCAAGACCGTGCTATCCAAGGTGTTCCTGCTGAAGCTCGTATTGCTGTGCAATGGACAGACAAACCAGTTACTTTTGCTGACGGCCATATTGAAACTCTGCGACAGCCTACCTTTAAGCTAACCAATCCTGGCTACGGGGCTTTTGATGACGAGCTGATGGTTTCGCCACGTATTGCTTTACCAATGATAGGTCTTGGGCTATTAGATCAGATTCCTGAGGCTGCTATCAAACAACAAGCTGTCAGTGCTGATAAGAGTAGCAATAACATTAGTGGCAAATTCAACTGGGTAATGGATCCACAAACCGGCCAAAAAGCCTTGGGACGTTTTGGTTGGAAAGCTGGACAAACCAAACTTATTACCCAAAATCAAAGCGCCTTTAATGAAGATATGGGCTTGACCTCTAATATTCGACCGATAGAATCTTGTACGCCTTTGCAGACCGCTTGTCTAAAAGCCACTACTGGCGCTGATGAACAAGGTAACGGCAAGCCCGCCGTTGAAGTCAGTGATGAAGTGGTGAAGTTCGTTGAGTTTTATACTCGTAATCTTGCGGTTCCACACCGCCGCGATGCCGACAATCAATTAGTATTAGCTGGCAAAAAGCGTTTTTATGATATGGGTTGTCAGAGCTGCCATACTCCTAGATATCAGTTGCCAAAAACTGACGATGATCACCTTGAGCAACACGGACAAGTAATCTACCCTTATACCGATTTATTGCTGCATGACATGGGTGACGGCTTAGCGGATCGGACTATCGCTGGTAAATTACCGGCGAAAGACTTACAGGTTGAGTTCTTAGCCAACTCTTATGAGTGGCGCACGCCAGCATTATGGGGCATCGGTCTGGCGCAAACGGTGGATCCGCAAGCGACATTCTTACATGATGGTCGCGCGCGCACGCTAATGGAAGCAGTGCTTTGGCATAGCGGTGAAGCAGCAAGCCAACAACAAAAAGTTTTGCAGTTAGATAAGCAAGGTCGTGATGAGTTACAGGCCTTTTTGAAATCGTTATAAAGCGCTTAAGTGCTAAGTAATAAGTAACCAAGTAACAAGTAACCAAGTAATAAATAACCAGCAATTCTATAAATGATTATGCTTATGGAGCTAGAGTTATCCGCTTTAGCTCTCAATCAATAGAACCACTAGGCCACTACCGAGAACACTATGAAAAAGAACCACGCTTTAATGATGGCTCTATCCGCGCTCAGCGCTGGATTATTAATCA
This sequence comes from Psychrobacter sp. BF1, assembly GCF_019279065.1. NCBI lineage: Bacteria > Pseudomonadati > Pseudomonadota > Gammaproteobacteria > Moraxellales > Moraxellaceae > Psychrobacter > Psychrobacter sp. BF1. The sequence continues at coordinate 21,965 of NZ_JAGYWV010000008.1, read as the reverse complement.
GCTGTGTTAAGCCGACTGATGACAATCAAAAAGCTGATGTTAATAGTCAAGAAGTAGCCAAGCAAAGTGCCGCTGCTACCGCTGCAAATGACCCAGCAAGCAGTGAGCAGAGCGTCAATATCAAGGCAGTCGCTATTAGTGCTGAAAGCCAAAAAGCTTACCTGACTCACGTCGCTAATAATATCGTTATCCCAGCATATGCTGATGCCGCTAAACAAAGCACAGTGCTGCATGAGTTGGCTCAGCAGCACTGTAAACAGTCTCCTGTCAGCGGTGATAAGCTACAAGCTCTGCGTGATCAGTGGTTAGTGTTAGCTCAAGCTTGGGCTAGTGCTGAGATGGTTAACTTTGGTCCCGCAACTGATAGTATGAGCAATCTATATATCAATTATTATCCTGATGAGCGTGGGCTAGTACATAGTGGCGTTGCTGATCTTATTAGCGCCAATCCAACTTTGACGGCTAAGCAGTTGATGAATGAAAGTGCTATCGTACAAGGTGTACCAGGTTTAGAAGAGGTGCTGTATGCTAACGACAGCTTAGATGCTGGCCAATGCGCTTATGTGATAAGTGCCAGCCAAGCGTTAAGTACCCGTTTACAAAGTATTGAAAAAGACTGGCAGAACAGTGCCACACAGTTATTAGCTATTGATAAAACGGCTACTAGTAACCAAGGTCTTAATCAATGGTTTAACTCCTTACTCTCATTGCTAGAAGTTATGAAAACTAACGCTATCGATCAGCCTTTAGGTTTAACCGGAAAGGCTAAAGGTCATCTGCCAGCAGCTACTGCTGGCCAAAGTCGAGCCATTATTAATGCCAAACTAGCAACGCTTAATAAGGTGCTAACCGATCCGGTATTGACTGCTATCTTGAACAGTAATAATGACAGTAAAGTCGGTAATGAGCTGGCAACAGCATTGGCTGACACTACAACTTTATTGGCCCAAATGCCAGAGGATTTAGCGACTGCGGATAAAAACACACAGCAGCAATTATTCGACAGTTTGACTAAAGTGACTCGTTTGATTAAACGTCAGTTGATTCCGACTCTTGGTATTCGGGTTGGTTTTAATAGTAATGATGGTGATTAGATACTAGCCATCACCTAACAATTAAATGATAGTTTTAGCGATGATAACTAGATAATAACTGAAGGCGTTAAAACGATGGATAAGCATGGACATTCTAAGAGCAGATCAGCATTAGAAGCTAACGTTGTAAAAACTTCTTTAAGTACAGCATTCGGCACAGTGCTGGGTACTGTAGCTTTAGTTGGCATTCATCATCGTTATCGTAAACAACGTTCGCCAGACGCGCGCTTGCAGGATTATTTGACGGGGCTTAATGTTCAGCTCTTAACTTTAGCACCGTCTTTGTCACTAATATCGCCAGCCGCCTATCTGGCGCAGCTTAAGCGTTTGCAATATACCTATCAACAGGCGACGTCTGCTTATCACCATTATGATGGCCTTAGCCTAAGTCGCCTAAGTAAAGACAGTATGGATCTAACCACAATCCATACTACTATGCTAGCGCGGCCAGTTAGCTGGGTGAGTGGCGTATCGTCTATGCCAAAAACTAACTCGCTTACTAGTGAAAGATGCTGCGGGGTAGTAGGTATTGATGCTGATCGGCAAATCGTCTGGCAGACGACTATGCCTGAACGCGTACATGATATCGTAGTACAACCTGCTGTTAATAGTATTAACAAAGCTAACGCTACTACCAACTTAAGTCGAGATGTAGTAGTAATGGGGCGGCGTCCAAGCGAAAGTTTTTGGGTGTTGGACACTGCTACTGGACAAGTGCAACAGGCCATAAAAGCAGGAGCTGATCGGCATTTTTATGGTCATGCTTGTTATAGTCTAGATGGTGGGCAGCTGTATGTGACTGAGAACGATACGCTTACTTTAGACGGTAAGATTGGGGTGTATGACGCTAACAATCATTATCAAAAAATAGCCGAGTTTGACTCTTATGGTATCGGTCCCCATGAGCTGATTATCCATCCTGATAGCCAAACTCTTATTATCGCTAACGGTGGTATAAAAACTGAGCAAGCCTCGCGTGAAGAGCTCAATTTAGATACTATGCATCCCTCATTGGTTTATTTGAATCGCCATAATGGAGTGCTTTTAGAGCAAATCGTTCCTGAGCACAAGCAGATGAGCATTCGCCATTTAGCTATACATGATGATGGTACAGTAATGATAGGTATCCAGTTCCAAGGCGAAAAGCACATAAATGTACCACTAGTGCTCACTCATCAGCGTGGTGATAGGGAGTTTAAGCCGTTAATTGTGCCTAACAATCAATGGCAACGCTTTCACCAATATATCGCTAGCGTCGCTGTTGATAGCAAAAACAATCTATTGTGCGTCACCACTCCGATAGGGGGCTGTGCTGCGATCTACGACTTAACCACTCGTGAGCTGATTGATGATGTGCGCTTGTTAGATTGTGCAGGAGCGTCATTGCTATCAGGTTCAGAGTTATCTGGCAGTACTATGATTAGCGATACTGAACTAGCCTGTCAAATCAGTGCCAATGATGACACTTATGCCAGTGCGGGGCGTCCAGGTTTTATCGTTAGTGATGGGCAAGGGCAGCTAACCACTCTGTCAGTCAATATTAGGTGCGCAGATGGTGCGATAAATGCTCAGCCAGTAGGAGCAATTATAATAGACAGCCAATTACATAAAATGGCTTTCGATAATCATCTACAAGCGCTGTAAATAGGCGCGCTTTATGCTGATTATTTGACAGTAATTGCTTTTTACTAATTGCTTCTTATTAATTACTTACTACTAGCTATTTTTTAGTCATCGTTGGTTTCTAATTATTCTTTATTAAGGGCTCGAGGTAGACATCATGACAACAGCGTTGAGCGAGTCCTTATTAACGGCTCTCATTGAGCGTTTAGCAGCAGCAGATATTGAGTTAAAAGTAAGTCAAAAACCAGTTAGGAATATTAATTTTTCTCTAAAACCTTATCAGTTAGCGGTTTCCGTACCAGTAGCAATTAGCGCTAAGCAAGTTGCCCAAGCTATAGATAGGCGGGTGGATTGGGCGTTAGATCATCATAAACAACTGCTTATACGCCAACAGCAACTCTTCTCTATGACTCCAACAGTTGCCCACCCTATTTTACTATGGGGCAAAGCACAGTCGATAAATCTTAATGAGCAGGAAAAATTAGTTTACTATCGACAGCAACTGGCTGAAGTTATGCCAGAATTATTTGATAAATGGCAACCTATCGTTGGGGCTCAAGCTAAAGAGACTCGCATCAAAAAAATGCATACTCGTTGGGGCAGCTGCAATACTCGTGCGCAGCGTATTTGGCTGTCGGTCTATCTACCAGCTTTTCCTATCGAATGCACTGAGTATGTAATCGTTCATGAGTTATGTCATCTACATCATGCTAATCATAGCCGTGCGTTTTGGCAAACCGTTGAGACTGCGATGCCAGAGTATAAGCAGTGGCATAAGATGCTGGCCGGTAAGGCTGGCAAGCTAGATTAACCCTACTTTGATTGGATAATACGATTTACTGTTATTAGTAATTATTTTAGCTGCTGATAATAGCTTAGGTTGCGCAATTCTGAAGATGTCATCACTCCACACTAGATGTCATCATTGTCAACTATCTGGTAGTGAGCGATTTTTAATTACTCTGTCGTAAATCATTCATTAAACGGCAGCAAAAAACGCAAGTTCACGGCTAATGTTTTGCCGAGCTTGCTGCTCTAAACGCTGATAGTAATCAGTCAAATATAATCTGGGATGGGTTAATAATCCTGCTAATACTGAAGTACGACCGCTACGATAATCAGCGTTTGTAACGTGAGCGTATTCTCGTCGTATCGCTTGCGCATACTGCTCGTACTGTAGCCAATCGGACGCCAAAATACTTAAATCCATATCCAATAAATAAGCGGCATCAGTATCTGTCTGATCGGTAAGCTCATGGCTGGCAGTCATTATAATCAGTTGATATATACGCGCTATCAAGCCACTAGGCAACAGCTTTGCATAGGCCTGCTTTAAAAAAACCGCGCTTTTTAGCTCATTGTCTTGTCGGCTTGGATCATAAATAATATCGTGATAAAACAGTGCCAAAGCCACAATACTTGGCTGTCTTAGCTTATTTTTTACTTGTGCAAATTGCTCGAATAACTGTTGAAGATGAGTCAGATTATGATAAGCACGAATCGGTTCACTATAATAGCCAACGATGCTCTGCCATAGGGTTTCAGTAATGGCAGGGGTAATACAGGGATCGATAATCGCTAAGTGCTGAACAAAGTGCTTATATAAATCGCTAACCATTTGTCTGTCTATGTGTCTATTTCTTTGACTCTCTATGTGACTCTCTAATCCAACAGTATTCAGCGATGTTAGCGATGGATGGTTATCAGTCATTCTGACGGCTCTATTGAGGATGAGCGCTGTCGTATAGCGCTTGCTTAAAGACTTCGCCTAATAGATTGACATCATCAACACGGGCATAGTTTAGGCGAGTAACAAAGGCAATATGGCGATGAGGACCTTTCTCGGCAAGCGGAATAGCTACAGCATTTTGATTCTGCAAGTGTAATTGTTCGAGAGCCATTTGCGGTGCCAAAGTAGTACCCATATTCGCCAAAGCCATTTGAATAAGCGTGTTTAAGCTAGCATCAGAAAAACTAGACTTCATTTGTTCGCGATCAAAATGACAAACGGATAAGGTCTGATCAGTCAAACAATGCCCTTCACCGAGTAACATTAAGTTAGCAGCAGCCAGTTGGTCAGAATCGATAGTCTCAAGTTTGGCATGGTCATCGTCTTTTGGAAATACCGCAAAGAAATCCTCGCTCCAAAACTCAAAGCTATGTAGCCCATCAATAGCATAAGGTAACGCAATGATAGCAGTATCGATATGACCGTAGCGTACTTGCTCAAGCAAGCGTTCAGTCTGCTGTTCGATAATAGACATACGAAATTCTGGATAATGTTGGCGTAAGGCAGGCAACACTTTAGGCAGTAAGTAAGGCGCAATCGTTGGAATAATACCTACAGTCATAGGATAAGCCAGTGGCGTCTGATGACTGTGAGCACGAGTGGTCAAATCGTTGACCTCAGAAAATACCCGCTGCGCTCGAGTCAAGATGTCTTGTCCGATAGGGGTGATCAGTACTTGCTTATTATTGCGCTCAAAAATTTGGGTATCTAGCTGTTTTTCAAGCTCTGCTATGCCTAAACTAAGTGCCGATTGAGAGATATTACAATCTTCAGCAGCGCGTTTGAAGTGACGGTGTTTGGCGACTGCTAAAGCAAATTCAAGCTGACGTAAGGTGATCATATAAATCCTTTAGTAAAGGGCTTTTGATAAAGATAATAAGTGTAAGACTTAACAAAAGTTAAAATGTGACACACAGGGCTAATAATACTATGATTTTTACTTACTTTTTTTAGCGGTTATATAGTCTCTCTATTCTATAGTGAACAAAGCGGTAGGCATAGGTGGTTTACGTATAATTAGATAATGAGCAATAGGCTTTAACAACATTAATAAAACCAAACATCAAAATAGAAACTTTTAAATAGAGTAATCATAGAATTAGCGTATAGTCTGTTTGGTAAGCCTAGTTAGGCCAACCGCTAACTGAGATAAATATTAGCGAGTCTACTAGACAAGTGGTAATCAATTAACTTAATAATAAAGGATCTACTCATGGCAGCTATTATCAATCAAGAAATCCCAGAATTTTCAACCCAAGCATTTGTAAATGGTGAATTCAAAACTATCACTTCAGAAGACGTAAAAGGTAGCTGGGCAATCTTTATGTTCTACCCACATGACTTTACTTTTGTATGTCCTACTGAATTAGAAGATATGGCTAATCATTACGAAGAGCTAAAAAGCTTAGGCGTAGAAGTCTATGCAGTATCTACAGATACTCATTTTGTTCATAAAGCATGGCATGATTCTTCAGACGCTATCGGTAAAGTAACTTACCCAATGCTTGGTGACGGCACTGGTAAAATCACTCGCGGTTTCAACATCATGATCGAAGAAGACAACGCAGCATTGCGCGGTACTTTCTTAGTGGATCCAGATGGTCTTATCAAAGTTGCAGAGATTCATGACTTAGGTATCGGCCGTAGTGCAAAAGATATGCTACGTAAAGTTAAAGCGGCACAATATGTGCGTGATAATGATGGTGAAGTATGTCCAGCAGCATGGGAAGCGGGTCAAGCAACCCTAAAACCAAGCCTAGACTTAGTTGGTAAAATCTAAGCCAGTTATAGCGTGTTTAAGTACATTTTACGCTGTAAAGTTTAGCTATTAAAAAATGCCCCATTAGCTTAAGTTGATGGGGCATTTTTATGCTCTAAATGAATTGAGATTATAGTTTGTTTTTATCTATTATTTTATAAATCTCATCTTTGAGCTTTAATTTGCGGCGTTTCATTTGTTCAATTTCATCATCACGGCTGGCATTTTTAACCCTATCTTTCTCAAGCTGATTAATTTGCTGGTCAAGTAGAGTATGCTCATCAAACAGCACCGCGAAGTGGCTGTCTTTTTGCTTGAGTTCGGCAATGATATCTTTGTTGTCTTGAAAAGTATCAGTTTTTCTCATGAGGTCATCCTTGTTTTATGTGGTGCTAGTATGAGAACTAGCACTTTATGATGAAGCTGGAGTTTTCTTAGCTACTTCAACAATAAACCGGTGGAGCTAGCTTATCTTTTTAATAAGTAGCTACCCTTGATTGTAGCGAAATAATCACCTTGATACTATCTCTAACCGTCTACAGCAAGCTATTACAACACTGTCATAACAGCTCTGTATCTATTTAAAATACAAAATACTTATCATTATACGATTGGTTTTACTAAAGTTAATATTCGGATTTCTCAGCTTGCCCAAAATAATGAAACCCCTGATAATAGAGTTATCAAAAGTTAGTAGATAGCTGGTAACAGCTTGCCTATATTGAGCAACGGCTAATACTTAGTAACTACTGACTTGCTACCTTTTAAAATTTTAACGACATTTACTCTATAATAAAATAGGAATCACCATGATAGACCAAAGCTTATTAGATGCAGTCAAGAGCTATAGTGAAAATATGACCCGTCCTATTACCTTTGTATTGGGTAGAGGCGAACACGCTAAACGTGCCGAATTGATAGAATTTTTGACTAGTATCGCTAGTACTACTGACAAGATTAATTTTAATCCTGAAGCCAATGACAGCAGTTTGCCAAGCCCTATTAGTTTTGCGGTGCGTAGCCATATTGATGATACTTTAGTTGATAATGGTATTGTGTTTAGTGGTATCCCTGGTGGCCATGAGTTCACGTCATTGATCTTAGCTATTTTGCAAGCGGGTGGTCATACCTTAAAGCTGGATGAAGGTATCCAAAAGTTAGTGAAGCGTTTTAACAAGCCGCTACAGTTTCATACTTACGTATCTTTGTCATGCCACAGTTGCCCAGAAGTAGTACAAGCACTCAATCAGTTTGCCTTATTGAATGAAGGTATTAGCAATGAGATGATTGATGGGGCCTTGTTTCAAGAGCAAGTAGACGCTAATAAGATCCAAGGCGTGCCTGCGGTATTCTTAAACGGCAAGCCCTTTGCTAACGGTTTGATTGACACTGCCAAACTAATCGCAAAACTACAAGAGCAGTATCCAGACTTGTTAAGTGAAGCGAGCGCAGAAGATACTGAGCAACTTGAGCAGCAAGATGTCACTATCATTGGTGCCGGACCAGCTGGCGTTGCAGCGGCAATCTATACGGCTCGTAAAGGCCTAAAAGTCACTATGGTCGCTGACCGTATTGGCGGACAAGTTAAAGATACTCAAGATATCGAAAACTTGATTTCAGTCCCTTTGACTAATGGTACCGATTTATCGAATAATTTGATCAAGCATTTGGGTGAATACAACATCACCATAAAGCAACACGTCAATGTTAAGTCGCTTGATCAAACTGAAGACGAAAACTACAGCATTCATCTGAATACTGGTGAGACTTTTGAGAGTCGTAGTATTATTCTAGCGACTGGGGCTCAATGGCGTAAGCTTAACATTCCAGGCGAAGAAGAAAACACGGGTAAAGGCGTAGCTTATTGCGCTCATTGCGATGGCCCTTTCTTTAAAGGTAAAGATGTTTCAGTGATTGGCGGTGGTAACTCCGGTATCGAAGCAGCACTAGATTTAGCTGGTATCGTCAACCATGTTACAGTCTTTGAATATGCTGATGAGCTAAAAGCTGATCAGGTGTTAATCAATAAAGCCCGTGAAAAAAACAACATCGAAATCATCACTAGTGCGGCGACCAAAGAAATCAAAGCCACAGATGGTAAAGTTAGCTCTATCGTCTATGAAGACCGCAAAACTAGCGATATTAAGGAAGTTGATTTAGCTGGAGTATTTGTGCAGATTGGACTGATACCTAATACTGACTTTATCAAAGGTTTCGTCGATATGAATCGCTTTGGTGAGATTGAGATTGATGAGCGCTGCCGTACCGATCGCAAAGGTATCTTTGCTTGTGGCGATGTCACTACTGTACCGTTTAAGCAGATTAATATTGCTATGGGTGAGGGTAGTAAAGCTGCATTAAGTGCTTTTGAATATCTAGTAATGCAGTAAGATTAATACTTCTCAATAGAGTGAACTTATTTTAAAAAACCATCTCGATATCGAGGTGGTTTTTTTTGTAGCTAATCTTGCTTTGCGCTCCTATCTTGCTCACCCACTGGAGCGGTGACTAGAGTCTGATGGCGTCTCGATAACTCCCCCAGCCAAGTCCCCGCAATCGAGTGTTTAAGCAAGGATAACCACTGCAATCAAGGCTAAACCGCTTTTTGCAGCAACGCTGATAAAAAACGCCCATCATTATTTATGATAGGCGTAGTTAGAGACAGTAGGCACAGACTATTTAGTTTAGTCTTTAGGTAGATCAGTCGTCTAACAAATCCATCTGCTTGGCCGCTTCATAGATACCTGTTGAGCGCGCACCCGTACGACAAAATATCAAGATTGGCTGTTCGGCTTGATTAAAAAAATCGGCGAACTCTTCAACATGAGGCTGAGTAAGTCCAGTTCCTGCAAAAGAAATCTCTTTGTAAGCAATACCGGCCTTTTCGGCAGCAGCAGCAATATCAGCGCTAGTAGGCTGATTACTCTCTTCGCCGTCAGGACGATTATTAATAATGGTTTTGAAGCCATTTTCAGCCAGCATAGCAACTTGTTCAGGAGTGACTTGTCCTTGGATACTAATATTATGCGCCATAAAAATTCCTCGGTTTGGATTATTGAGTTAAAACGGTGATAGGTTTAGCTATCTAGAGCAGACCTTGCATTAATGCACTTTGATAAAGCAATTTAGCGCGAGCGCCAGTACCACAAAACATCAAGATAGGCTTAGGAAAAGCATGATAATAAGTGGCAAACTGCTCGACCGTGAGTAAGCTTAAGCGTTCATCGTCAAAAGGTAGATGATGGTAGGCTAAGTTTGCTTGCTTAGTAGCAGTGGCTAGCTCTTGGCTACTTGGCTGAGTGATATGCTCATCATCAGGACGAATATTAATCACTGAACGATAGCCTAGCTCAGCAATCTTAGCGCATTGCGTAGGATAGATTTGTTTATAAATAGTGAGATTATCAGTCATAAGTAATGTCAGTTGCTTGTGTTGAGTAGCGGTTACTTGAGTAGCGATTACTTGAGTATTAGCCTCTAAACAGAATTTTAAATGGTAGCCTTACAGTATAACTGAGCTTAAGCGTGGTGAATATAGTTCAATTAATAACTTGGTTATAGGCTAGGCTGCTTTTATAGGGAATATTTGATGCCGACTATCTTCTAATTAGTGCCTTCTGCTCAGTTATTTAGGTTAAATGTCTTACACCCATTACGTTGTGCTAAGTCGTTTACCTTGCTGAGCAATGAGCAATGAGCAATGAGCAATGAGCAATGAGCAATGAGCAATGAGCAATTTAGGGTTCGCTCGTTATCGCTCAACAAAATGCTATTTTATAGCATACAAGCAATACTCATCAGCGGTGCAAAATAGCTTAAGTATCTTTTAGAGCAGTAACAGCATCCATATTGCTCAAATAGACTTGCCCAGATAGTTCAGAGATCAATGGCGTATGTTCAATAATATCCATGACTGGCCCCTTAATAAAGCTAAAATGTAGACGCTTGTTCTGCGCAGCAAGCTCTTGATTAAGGGTGATTAGCATCTCTTGAGCGGTGAGGTCAATATGATTGACAGCAGCCATAATTAAGATGATTTCCTTGGCCTCAGGATACTTTTTTGTCGCTTGTATAACGTGGCGATGTACCGATTCGCTATTACCAAAAAACAAACTCTCATCAACGCGTAGCATCACTAAGTTATGATAAGTGATGACGTCATGACGATTAATATTGCGAAAGTGTCCAGTACCTGCCAGCTGCCCGACGACAGCTACATGCGGCTGGCTGGACTGCAAAATCAAGCTAGCAAAAGACACCATCAAGCCGATAACTAAGCCAGTATTTAAGCCAAATATCAGCACCCCAATAAAAGCAGCTATAAAGCTTGCAGCATCTAAACGATCACGCTGCCAAGCCGATTTAAAAGTAGCAATATCAATCAGGCCAATAATCGAGGCCATAATAGTTGCGCCTAGTATCGCATAAGGCAGGGGAGCCAGGGCTGTGCCAAAGGCGATCAAAGCAGCAATCATCACGATTACAGTCACTAAACTGGCCAGTGGGGTTTTAGCCCCTGAGTCAGCGTTAATAGCGGTACGCGAAAATCCACCAGCAACCGCAAAGCTCTGAAAAAATCCACCAGCTAGGTTAGCCAGCCCTAAGCCGGTCAGTTCACGATTAGCGTCAAAGGTTTCCCCGCGTAAGCGCGCATAGTTACTAGCAACTGAACTACTGGAGACAAAGACAATCAATGCCATTAGACCTGCTGTTGGCAATAGGTTCAGCGCCTCACGTAAGTCTGGAATATAAGGCAAAGTAAAACTAGGTAATCCCTGCGGAATAGCGCCAATAGTGGCTACTCCAGCAGAAGACCAGTGCAGTATTGAGCTCAGTAACAGCGCGCTGATGAGTAGGATAAGAGGAAACAAGCGCTCAGCCCATTTGGCGTAGCTGACCGAGAGCCACGAGCGCCAGACCCACTGGCTGGCATAGCGATTAGCGACTAACAAGCTAAAGGCCGCCACCCCAATCAATAGCGTTAATGGGTGCAGTTGCTGAGCATACTTCACCATACTCGACACATAGCCAACTAAGCTGTTGCCAGCGACTGGAATATCCGTTAAATATTTGAGCTGGCTGACGAAGATCAGTACGGCAGCACCGCTAATAAAGCCAGCTGATACCCCGCGACTAATGAACTGCATAATCCAGCCAAGTTTCAGCCAACCTGCTATCCATAACAGTGCTCCGACCATTAACGCTAATAGACTGGCCATTAATACGTACTGCTCAGCCCCTTGATCCGCGTAAGCGTGTAGAGCACTAGCGGTCATAATGGCGGTGATGGCAACAGGGCCCACTGCCTGTACGTTACTAGAGCCAATCCAAGCATAAACCATAACTGGCACTATAGCGGCATACAGCCCATAAACAGGCGGCAGACCTGCTAACACCGCATAGCCTAAGCTTTGTGGAATGACTAACACCCCTACCACTAATCCGGCGACTAAGTCAGTCAATAGGGCAGAGAGTGGGTATTGGCGCAACCAAATCGGTATCAGACGCTGAGCAGCATTAGTCATAAGAAAGTACCATCGTCTTGAACAGTTATCAGGTTAAGCTTAGCATACAAAACAGCGGTCAAATCACAGCGCTAGCTGTCAATTTTACTTTGAACAAAAGCGCTCATAGAGAAGCTGCAACACCGCTAAAGCATCATCACTGGCGATACTATAATAAATTTGTTTGCCTTCGCGACGAGTAGCTACTAGCTTGTCTTTACGTAGAATGCCAAGCTGTTGTGATAAGCTTGGCTGTCCAACACCAACTGAACTCTCAAGCTCGCTAACACAATATTCACCTTGGGTTAGCTGACATAGCAATAGCAAACGATCAGGGTGTGATAATGACTTCAGAAGTTTGCTTGCTTGCTGTGAAGCTTGTTGCATTTGCTTAACAAGATCTAGCGGGACAAAGTCAGCCATATTTACTGATTCTAAGCCATCGCTTTTATCAGTATCAGTCGGTATCAACGGGGTCGTTAATGAAGTAGTAGTTGTCAGAGCGGACTCCTTAAGTAGTCACAGTAATGTCATTATTTTATACTAATTATTATGTTATTTAGGGCGTTTTGGACATTTACAAGTCGATTACTGCTGTAGCTGACTGTCCAACATTATCTAATCTGAGCGAGCTGAAGGTTAATTATATAGTATACCCAATATAATTATCAAAATTTACATTATATAAATTGATAAAGTGTTTAGGGGTTGTTATATTGACCATGAGTTCGACTATTAACTAAAGCTGCCAAACTCTATTACATCTTGGCAGACCATCAATATAATTAGAAGCTAGCGATAGTAGCTTAAGACTAAACCCTGAATACTAGGTTTCGATTACAGCGAGGACAGCATGCAAGTACATTCTTTCTTACATCAAGACACAGAGACTTTTACCCACGTATTAGCAGATACCTCAAAGCAGCTATGCGCCGTTATTGATCCTGTACTGGATTTTGATCCTAAGTCAGGAAGTACTGGCAGCACCGGAATCGATGAGGTTATTGAGTTCGTGCGTAGCCAGGAGTGGCAGCTGGTGTATATTATTGAAACGCATGCGCATGCTGATCATTTATCTGCGGCTATCCACTTGCAACAAACCTTAGGTGGCGAATTAGTGATGGGTAAATATATCACCCAAGTACAGAAAATATTTAAGCAAATTTTTAATTTTGATACTAGTTTCCGTACTGATGCCAGTCAGTTCGATATTTTAACGGCAGAAGGTGATACTTTGGTGTTAGGTGATATTACTATCACTGCTATGCATGTGCCCGGACACACGCCTGCTGACATGGCCTATATCGCTACTGATGACAGTAAAACAGCAGTCTTTGTGGGTGACACGCTATTCGCCCCTGATGTGGGCACTGCACGTTGCGACTTCCCAGGCGGCGATGCCCGAACTTTGTATCAGTCTATCCAAAAAATATTAGCTCTAGCTGATGATACGGTCATTTATCTATGCCATGACTATCCTAGCCAAGGTCGTAAGCACTGTGCGACTACGACAGTTGCGGCGCAGAAATTGGCTAATATTCATGTCAAAGAAGGTATCAACGAAGCCGAGTTTGTAGAAATGCGTGAGCGCCGCGATGCGACTTTAGAGATGCCACGCTTAATAATCCCTTCAGTCCAAGTGAATATCGATGCTGGTAAATTGCCTGAGCCTGAATCGAATGGAACTCGTTATCTAAAAGTACCTATTAATGTACTTGGGCAATGATTCTACAGCCTAAATCAGTATGATATAAATAGTCTTTTTACTATGGCTAGTCCAGATATGTCTAGCTTATTATTTAAAGTTTCTGAGCGCATCAGCAACTGCAATAAAGGAGTTAATTATGCAGATTAATATTGGCAACAACGAGAGAGTACTACGCATTATTGTCGGAGTAATTATCATCGGCCTTGGGGTTTATTTTCAGAGCTTGTGGGGTATTATCGGGTTAGTGCCTTTATTGACTGGTATATTCCGTTTTTGTCCGTTATATACTATGCTGGGTATGAATACCTGCAAACGTTAAGCTAATGCCATAGCAAAGCCGCTGCTCTGTTGTCAAAGGTCAATAATACTTAGTGTTATTGACCTTACTAAATGCAGTAAATAGCGAAAATAAACTATTAGCTACTGCGGCAAATGGAGAACGCAATGAACCCTTACCAACGCTATGTACTGCCAAAAATAATTGATATAGCTTGTAGCACTGATGCTGTGATGAGTGCCCGCGCCAAAATCGTTCCGCAAGCACTAGGCGAAGTATTAGAGATTGGCATCGGTAGCGGTCTTAACTTAGAGTTTTATGATGGGCAAAAGGTGGCAACTATAGTTGCAGTTGACCCAGCTGCACAGATGCAGACTGTGGCACGTCGGCGTGCCGATGCTATTGGTATCCCCGTTGAGATAATGGCTGTTGATGTGCAGGGCATTCATGCGGCAACCGATCGATTCGATACTATTGTTATGACTTTTACACTATGCAGTATCAATGAGCCAATACCAGCGCTGCAAGAAATGATGCGAGTGCTGAAACCAGCAGGGCGATTGCTATTTTGTGAGCATGGCTTAGCACCGGATGCCCCAGTTGCGCGTTGGCAACAGCGATTGACGCCTTGGTGGAAGCCGCTAGCAGGTGGCTGTCATCTCAATCGTGATATTCCAGCACTTATTGAAGCAGCTGGGTTTAGCATTGAGGAGCTAAGGGCAGAGTATTTATCAGCGCCACGGGCGCTAACCTATATCTATAGCGGCTCAGCCCGACCATCATGCCAAAATTAGCAATTAGCAATTAGCAATTGTTGCTGTGCAGAACATTCAATCAACACTGTAAATAAACTAGGCAGTACCTTGCTAAGTAAGTCTCTGCAACAAAGCGTAAGCCCATATAGTATTAAGTCCGCCAAACGTAAGCATAGAGCCATAAACTCAATAAAAGTGTTAACCTAGTTAGTAATAAGCACCTCTTTTTAAGTTAAAGCCAGTTTTTTAGCTATCCGCGCTTTAAGCTAACAATCATGGATCATGATAACCAGCAAATAATAATTAAAATAGGAGTTACCGAATGAGTGAACAAAGCTTGCATATCGTTTGTAATAATTGCCAAGCGACTAACCGGTTACCAGCGGAGCGTCTAGCGGCTAATCCTAACTGCGGTAAATGCGGCGAGGCATTGTTGACAGCTAGCGTGCATGAGCTAACGACGCAATCGACCAATAAAGTTATTCAAAAGAATGATGTCCTAACTATTGTGGACTTTTGGGCGAGCTGGTGTCAGCCCTGCTTAATGATGGCACCACATTTTAAGACGGCTGCTAGTCAATTACCGCAAGTAGTGCTGGCTAAGCTGCAAACCGATAAATACGAGCAAGCCGCCGCCCATTATAATATTCGTAGCCTACCGACGATGGTGGCTTTTCGAGGCGGTAAAGAAATAGCACGGCAGTCAGGTGCTTTGTCTAGTGGTCAGATCGTACAGTGGATACAAAGCTTGCCATCATAAATAGCTTTTGATGCTAATTGCCTGCATTTAAGCGACAAAAAAGCCAATACTTTACTAAGGTATTGGCTTTTTTATGTTGAACATTTGAGATTAACTATTGTTTAACTTTATTCACCATAAATCTTAATACCATTGGCAAAGCTACAGCGCTTAATACGGGCAGATTGAATGATGGCATCACGCTCACCATAAAGCCGTGATAACTTAACATCGCGAGCGTTGGTGTCGTTGCTTTTGCCCACCCCAAAACTGATATTGGGAGAGATACCCCAGCGTCCTGCAGAGATACCTACGCCGACCCCAGAGGATGATAAAGTTGAGCGCTCGTTACGTGTAGCCTCAACATAGCTATTGACTCGATTATACTCTTGAGTGAGTGCTTGGCAGTCGTAGCTTTGATAAGTGCTGGGCGGTACATATTGTGGGGTTAGATTGCCAGTTGTTGCACAGCCTGAGAGACCAAATATACCAGCTGCGCTCAAAAGCGTTGCTGCTGTGAGTTTTTTCATAGTGGCTCCGTAAGGCTAAGGTATTGTATTTGCATGGAATATATTAATAATATAATACAAGTGCTTAAGATAGCAAAATTAAAGCGCTGGTGATACTAAAAACATAGCATTTGAAGTCTAAATCGATGCTAAAAAACAAGAGCATTAATTATAGAGTGATTTAGACCCAAAACTTAGAACTTAAAAAAAGTTAGCCGGCTTGGTACAAGCTAATACTACTATGCCTATATAAGCTATGGTGGCGATAGCAACCCCCACTTTAGTTTGTGACGGCAGGGCATTGGGACTAAAGGCTTTGATACTGGCGCTAATAGCAGCAATGAGTAAAACAATTTTGGCCAATACCCATTGAATAGGAGCATTAACGCTTAGTAGCTGCATGAGCATCCAGCCGCCTGAAACAATAATCAAGGCGTAAAGAATATGGTTAGCAATTTTGATTACTCGTGGCGGCCGTTTCTGCGCGCTCAATACTAAGTAGCTCTGATATATAAATAGGCCTATCACCAACAGTGCCAACAGAGTGTGCAAATGTTTCATTAAGTGTTAATCCTTTAGTATGAAAGTTCACGAACGAGAGCGATGATGCACAAATTCATATGAAGTCTGCTGGAAATATACTTTTATATAATGATAAAAGTATATTAGTAAAATAGCTGTTATTTATAAGCGATAATTTTATAGGCACTAAGGTTAGCTAGCAGCTACTATAAGAGTAAAGATACTATTATTTTGTCATATCTATTATGAGTTTTGACCTGCACATAGCGGGCTAGTAGGGCTTTGAGTTTGCTGCTGCCACTCCGCAGGCGTATAAGCATGAATAGCAAGCGCATGAACATTACCTCCTTTTGAAGTTAATAATTCTGCGACTGAAGCATAAACCAGCTGATGACGTGCCACTAGACGTTTATTATCAAAAACTGCGCTGACGATAGTGAGCTTAAAATGGCTCTCCTTACCTTCAAAATAGCCAGCATGATTCATGGACTCATTAATCAGTTCAAGGTGTTGAGGATGTAATTCCTGTAGCCCTAAGTCAAGAGCAGCAGCAGTAGGCGTATTCATAGTTATACCTCAATGATCTAAACGCTAAACAGTTATAAAATTAAGCGTTTAGTATAACAGATAGTAAAACCTTAATAATATAGAGCTAAAGTAGGGTAGCAGTACGCTAGGAATGGTTGTACCTTACGTATAGCTGATTGATATACCTCAGTATATAAAACACTCAAGCAAAAAATAGAGCATGAACAGTCATTCATACTCTATTAATAGTTGTGGTTTCTCAAATGCTAGACTTACTTAATTTACTGTATTAATCATCAATAGTTAGCAACTAGCGACGTGATTTTTGATACAGCGGCGTGACCTTAGGCATCAAAGCTTGCAACTGGGTAATACGATTGCTACTCGATGGGTGAGTGCTTAAGAACTGCGGTGGCTCACCTTGGCTGGCACGTTGCATTTTTTGCCATAAGCTAATAGCTGCTTGTGGGTTATAACCGGCACGTGCCATTAGCTCTAGACCGATTTGATCTGCTTCACTCTCTTGCGTACGACTATGAGGACGACTTAAACCAAAGTCACCAGCTAAGTTTGCCAGCTGTGCTTGACCTTGTGAGAGACCGAATACACTAGCAGCTACACCAATACCAGTTTGCGTTGCATACTCACGCGATAAGCGTTCACGTGAATGCTCACGTAAAGCATGCGACATCTCATGACCCATAATGGCAGCAATTTCGTCGTCGGTTAAATTTAATTTATCAATAATACCAGAATAGAACATGATCTTACCACCAGGCATAACAAAAGCGTTTAGCTGATCAGACTTGATGGTGTGAACTTCCCAATTCCATTTGGCTGCATCTGGACGATAAACGCCTACTTGACCTACCAAGCGATTAGCGATGCCTTTTAAACGATTAAGTTGAGCTTTATTAGTATCCAGTACGCCTTTAGCCCGTGCTTCTTGAATATTTTTGTTATAGCTTTGCGCTGAAAGCTGTAATACTTGCTCGCTAGATACTAGCAATAGTTGCTGACGATCGACACCGATAGCACCACCGTTAGTAGTAGTACTACAACCTGTTAAGCTTAGTACTGATAGTGATGCTGCCATAACTGTAGTAGTTACTAGCTTTTTCATAATATACGTCCTCGTAAGAGATA
Organism: Psychrobacter sp. BF1; assembly: GCF_019279065.1. NCBI lineage: Bacteria > Pseudomonadati > Pseudomonadota > Gammaproteobacteria > Moraxellales > Moraxellaceae > Psychrobacter > Psychrobacter sp. BF1. Next base: position 4,012 of record NZ_JAGYWV010000008.1, on the reverse strand, counting down.
AAGTTGTACAAATAATAAAGATGAAAAATAATTCGCTTTATTATAATAAGCATTACTGTGCAAATCCAACACTGCAATAGTAACAATACAGCGTAGCATTGTAAGTAATACGATTTACTAGCATGTAATTCATAAGTTATGTAATGATAGGTAACTAAAACACAGATATTGCTTGATACTAAAGCTGGGAAAAGGCGGTAGCGATAGAAATAGTAGTCTATAAAAGATCCTAAACTCTAGCCGTTGCATCTAATTTTATCAGACATTGTTATAAGAGCTGATTATTAGATTACCTTTTTTAAAATTTTAATTAAAATAAAAAATATTTATACTGAAGAAATATAGTTTTAAATCAATTGTTTGAAATCGAATCTAGTATTATTATAGGTCTAAAGAGTCTATGGTAGGTGTTATTGAAGAAAATAAAGATTGACACTTTCGTAGAAGTTGCTAGAATAGCCAGCCTATCCAGAGGTAGTCGTGAATAACGCTACATTTTGATATATGCGGGAATAGCTCAGTGGTAGAGCATAACCTTGCCAAGGTTGGGGTCGAGAGTTCGAATCTCTTTTCCCGCTCCAAATATGGCTTGAAAAAGCAGGAAGCCTCACTATGTAATGTAGTGAGGCTTTTTTTATGCCTGCAATTCGGTGCTTAAGTCGATAAATCAGCCGCCTTCTATATCTTAATTAAAGCTGATACAGAATTGATTTGATCCTTAGCATAGTGGTGGTCACTGTAATTGAGCTTATATTAGTGTATTTTTCATATTCTCTGCATCACCTATTACTCCAAGCCAATTTCGCTATATCATTTTTACCATCAATTAGCTACACAGTATACGGGCCTTTATTGAATATCAATTAAGCGGGTAGCTGATTTTAGCTACAGAGCTTCAAAACTATTCATTGCCCCATGATTCTTGCTAATTGAAAGGTCTAATACACCGCTCTAATACACCGCTCTAATAAATATTAAATCATATCTGACCATTCGCTATCAAAAAATAGTAATTTATACTTCTATCATATTAATAGAAGTAGCAGACAGTCTATATAAACGTTTTATATGACAATTGTTAGCACTGAATATCAAAATCCCAGCTTAATAGCTGGGATTTTTTTTTGCTAAATAATGATCGCCTATTATTACCAAACGTTTTGCAATTCCAGCTTAAGTAAATTCCTGTCACAACTCACGTGTTCTGTAGTCCGTTTTCTAAAGCTTATCAGCAGCATAGTTATTTTTTGCTACTAGCTTCAGTATTCATTACTAGTAAGCACAGTAATCCCTCTAATGAGTATGTGATGAATAAGAAATGAATGGTCATTACTGGTAAGCAATTTATCTTTTTCAGGCTCTTCTAAATAATTTCAGGCTTTACCTCATGTCATTAAATTTGATTTTTTGCTGTGAACCTTAATCAACTGTGGTATATTCATTAAAACGAATATTTATATCCGTTTATTCGAATATAATTAATTTTAACTCTAACTATCATATTTTCTCTGAGTTTACTGCGTTTAGGTCGGAATATTGAAACGATGAAAATAGATGGTTTTACAATAAATTAATAATGTTAATAGAAAGCATTAACAGCTACTGGGATAGCTGCTAATGCGTTTGTTGTATTAACAAACTAAATTCAATGAGAGAAATAAGGCTTTTTCTGCTGTTTTTGTAGGATGGGTAGAGGCTCAGTAGAACAAATACCAATAGGCTTCATTTTTCGCTTACTTAGAGGTAATGACATGAATAGCAAAATATTATTATCGCCAGTACTAGTAATAGCAATGAGTCTAATTGGTTGTCAAATGATGGCTGGCAATCAGCTATCCAATGCTGATATTGCAATCAATAAAATCAAGTGGAAAAAGAGTGGAGTTGTTTTTGAGCAGCCCAGTGACAACATGCTAAAAGCTAACGAAAGCCGAATTGTTTTTATACGTCAAAGTGAGACTGCTACTGAAACAAACCCTATCGTAGTGGGGATTGGTTCTGATGATCTTGTTGGCGCTAATTTAGACAACCTGTTTCAAGTTAGCTTAACTAATAATCATTATTCAGATGTTGTTATCTGTAATGGCTCACAGATAATTACTGTTCAAAATATGAATAGCATAAGCGCACAAGTACTAGCTCAGTCAAAGCGGTTTGACTTTATACCGCAAACCACGACTTATTTAAAAATAAGCCTGTCTGCAGCAGGCGCACCTACGATTGAAAAACTGCCTACTACACAAGCATTGTCGCTGTTGAGTCAAAGCATGCGTCAAACGCATCAAATTAGTCGTGTTTTCATAGACTGTAGCAGCCCTCAACCAGCAGTAATTCCTCAACCTATTGTTGTAATGCCCTTAACAGTAGAATCTCCAGCATCAAATCAACCGATAAGAAATGAAAAACAGTTCACAGTCTTGTTTGACTTTGACAGCACTAAAATTACAACCAATACTACAGCTGAGTTAGGTGCAATGGCTGACTTTATCAAAACCCGTCGTACGATTAATAAAATTATTTTAGAAGGTCACACTGACAACAAAGGCTCTGATAACTACAACTTAGAGCTTTCTCAGGCACGCGCTAATAAAGCTAAAAGTATTTTAGTAAATATATATGGCGTCGACAGTATGAAGCTGACTCCTATGGGATATGGCGAATATAAACCTGTAGATACTAATACTACTAGACAAGGACGTCGAAATAATCGTCGAGTTGTCGCTACTGTCATATCGGAAGAATAGATCTCTCAATAATTTTATTTCGATAATAATTTCCCTCAAAATCAATAGTCCAAGGATGAACTTATGAATAACATTATGGTTAAAGTCAACGGTAAAGACAGTGTCATTGCTGAAAAAATCATTGTTACAAAAGATAGCTTACCTACAGTTATCCAAGCCAGAAATAAAGTGAACTATGAGCTTATTGAGCAAGTTACTGGAAAGGCACCAGATCATATAATAACTAAGCGGGTAGGCAAGCATTTAGAAATCTCATTTGAAGAGGACAGTAATACACCTGATCTTATCATTGAAGGCTTCTATGACAGCACCGATAGCGCTCTTATAGGTTTAGGCGAAGATGGTAGCTACTATTACTACGTGCCAGATACAGGAAAAGTAGGGGATTACGTTACTGAGTTACAAGCTGGTGAAATTGAAGGCCAAGCGATTGGCGGTCAGTCACAGGCTTCCCCTTGGTGGGTTGGTGCTACGGAAGGCTTTAATGCTCTTCCTTGGCTAGTTGGACTAGCTGGTGTTGGTTTAGCAGCAGCTATTTTCGGTCATGATGATGATGACAGCGACGCTGACGCTGACGCTGATGCCGATGCTGACGCTGATGCCGATGCCGATGCCGATGCCGATGCTGACGCTGACGCTGACGCTGACGCTGATGCTGATGCTGATGCTGATGCTGATGCTGATGCTGACGCTGACGCTGACGCTGACGCTGACGCCGATGCTGATGCTGACGCCGATGCCGATGCTGATGCCGATGCTGATGCCGATGCTGACGCCGATGCCGATGCTGACGCCGATGCTGATGCTGATGCTGATGCCGATGCTGATGCCGATGCTGATGCTGATGCTGATGCCGATGCTGATGCCGATGCTGACGCTGACGCTGATGCTGACGCCGATGCTGATGCTGATGCCGATGCTGATGCTGATGCTGATGCTGACGCCGATGCTGACGCCGATGCTGACGCCGATGCCGATGCCGATGCTGATGCCGATGCTGATGCCGATGCTGATGCTGATGCCGATGCTGATGCTGATGCTGATGCTGATGCCGATGCTGATGCTGATGCTGATGCCGATGCTGATGCTGATGCTGATGCTGATGCTGATGCTGATGCCGATGCTGATGCTGATGCTGATGCTGATGCTGATGCTGATGCTGATGCTGATGCCGATGCCGATGCTGATGCCGATGCTGATGCTGATGCCGATGCTGATGCTGATGCCGATGCTGATGCTGATGCTGATGCTGATGCTGATGCTGATGC